>NZ_JBFAYB010000120.1:0-22082 GCF_040681075.1 Streptomyces sp. NPDC051907
GGTGCGCGAGCTGGCCGATCTGGTGAGCGAGGTCACCGGGTGGACCGGCGGGACGGTCGTGGAGCCCGCCTCGCTCGTCGACGCGGGCCGCGCGGGCGGGCGTTCGGCCGTGGTGGCCACGCCGGACGGCGAGATCGAGGCCGACCTCGTGGTGGGCGCGGACGGCATCCACTCCGCCGTGCGCCGCGCCCTCTTCCCCGGCCACGGGGGCCCGTCCTACTCCGGGCTCACCACCTGGCGCGTGGTCGTCCCCGCGCTCGGCCGGCCCTTCGCCCCGCACGAGACCTGGGGCGCGGGCGCGCTCTGGGGCTCCCAGCCGCTCAAGGACGGCCGGATCTACGCCTACGCGGCGGCCGTCGCCCCCGCCGGCGCCCGGGCGGACGACGAGAAGGCCGAGCTGACGCGCCGGTTCGCCGACTGGCACGACCCGATCCCCGCGATCATCGCGGCCGCCCGGCCGGAGCAGGTGCTGCGCCACGACGTCCACCACCTGCTCGACGCCCTGCCCGCCTTCCACCGCGGCCGGACCGCGCTGCTCGGCGACGCCGCCCACGCCATGGCCCCCACCCTGGGCCAGGGCGGCAACCAGGCCATCGAGGACGGCATCGTCCTCGCCCATCACCTCGCCCCCGGCCACGACATGGGCGCGGGCCTCGCCGCCTACAGCGCCGAGCGGCTGCCGCGCACGAGCGCCGTCGTCCGCAAGGCCGCACGGGTCGCCCGGATGATGTCCCTGACCAGCGCCCCGGCCGTCGCGGTGCGGGACGCCGCGATGTCCGGCGTCAGCCGTCTGGGACCCGGCGTCGTGCTGCGGACCTTCGACGGCATCGCCGACTGGCGGCCGCCGCGGCGCACGTATGCTGCCGGGGCACAGGACGTACACGCCGGCCCGCCGGCACAGCATTGAGGGAGGCCCCTGTGAAGGTCGGCTGCATCGGGCTCGGAGACATCGCGCAGAAGGCGTATCTCCCCGTGCTCACCGCCCTGCCAGGAGTCGAACTCCACCTCCAGACCCGCACCGCGGCCACCCTGGCCCGCGTCGCGGACACCCACCGCGTCCCGGCCGGGCAGCGCCACACCGACCTCGCGGCGCTGCTCGACCAGGGCCTGGACGCCGCCTTCGTGCACGCCCCGACCTCCGCGCACGCCGAGATCGTCGGCCGGCTGCTGGAGGCGGGCGTGGCGACCTACGTCGACAAGCCGCTGGCGTACGAACTGGCCGAGTCCGAGCGGCTGGTGCGGCTCGCCGAGGAGCGCGGGACCAGCCTCGCCGTCGGCTTCAACCGCCGGCTCGCGCCCGGCTACGCCCAGTGCCTGGAGCACCCGCGCGATCTGATCCTGATGCAGAAGAACCGCGTCGGCCTCCCCGAGGACGCTCGCACCCTCGTCCTCGACGACTTCATCCACGTCGTCGACACCCTGCGCTTTCTGGCCCCCGGGCCCGTCGAGCACATCGACGTGCAGGCGCGGATGGTCGACGGGCTGATGCACCACGTCGTCCTCCAGCTGTCCGGCGACGGGTTCACCGCCATCGGCACCATGAACCGCATGAGCGGCTCCGCCGAGGAGATCCTCGAAGTGTCCGGCCAGGACACCAAGCGGGAGGTCCGCAACCTCGCCGAGATCGTCGACCACAAGGGGCAGCCGAGCGTGCGCCGGCGCGGCGACTGGGTGCCGGTCGCCCGCCAGCGCGGCATCGAGCAGTCGGTGCTGTCCTTCCTGGACGCCGTGCGCGCGGGCAAGCTCCTCAGCGCACAGGACGCGCTGCGGACTCACGAGCTGTGCGAGCGGGTGGTGCTCCGGGCTCTGGAGCAGCAGGCGGCCTGAGCAGGCGCAGGCCCCCGGCCGCGCACAGGGCGGCCAGCACGGCGAGCGCTCCATAGACGGGCCAGTCGCCGAACCGGACGTACAGCGTGGAGCCCTCGGCGAGCGGGACGTCGTACACGGCGGCGCCGACGGTGTCCGTGGAGAGTGGGGCGCCGATCCGCTCGCCGCCGGGCCCGTACACCGCGCTGACGCCGGTAAGCGTGGCGTGCGCCATCGGCCGGCCGCTCTCGGCGGCCCGCAGCGCCGCCAGCGAGGCATGCTGCTCAGGCGCCCAGCTGCCCTGGAAGGACGAGGTCGCCGACTGGGCGATCAGCAGCTGTGCGCCGTCGCGCACCAGCCGCCTGCTCATGTCGGGGAACGCCGACTCGAAGCAGACCAGCGGGCCCACGCGCAGTCCGCCCCGTCCCTCGCCGGGCAGCGTCATCACCACCGGGCCCGCGCCCCGCAGCCGGTCCTCGCCCGCCGCCTTGCCCACCGAGGTCGCCCACCCCAGCAGCGAACGGGCGGGTATGTACTCGCCGAAGGGGACCAGCCGCATCTTGTCGTAGCGGTCTCCGGTCGGGCCCTGCGGGCCGACGAGGACGGAGCTCTTGTAGATCCCGGCCTGCCCGTCGGGGTCCACCCGGCGGGCGTCCACATTGACCAGCAGCTCCGCGCCCACCTGGCGCGAGAGCACCGCCAGCCGTGCGGCCAGGTCGGGGCGCTCGCGCAGATCTGCGCCCACGCTGCTCTCGCCCCAGACGACCAGATCGAGGTCCTGGCCCGCCAGCTCCCGGGTCAGCTGCTCGCTGACGTCGAAGCGGCGGTCGACGCTGTCGGCGCCGCCGACGACGCCCGGCTGGACGACCGCGATCGTGGTCCCGCCGGCCGCCCGCGGCTGCGGGGCCCAGAGCCAGGCCGCCGACGTGGTGAGCGCGCAGACGAGGATCCCGCCCACCGCCGGGGTGCGCGAGCGGGGAACCGCTGCCAGCACGGTGACGGCCGTGTTCACCGCCAGCACCAGCAGGCTCACCAGCCACACCCCGCCCACCGACGCCAGCCGCAGAGCGGGGGAGACCTCCCACTGGCTGGCCCCGAGCAGTCCCCAGGGGCCGCCCAGGGCCTCCCAGGACCGCGTCAGCTCGATCATCAGCCAGGCGGACGGGACGACGGCGATCGCCGCCGCGGAACGGCCCGGGGAGGGCACGCCGCCGAGGAGCCGCCGCACCAGCCAGCCCCACGGCGCCCACATCAGTCCGAGCAGCGCGGCCAGCACCACGATGAACACATGCAGGCTCGGCACCAGCCAGTGGTGCACGGCGAGCACGAAGCCGATGCCGCCGAGCCAGCCTTCCACCGCGGCACGGCGGCCGGTGGGCGCGGAGCGGACGAGCAGCATCCAGGGGACGAGCGCCACATACGCGAACCACCAGAGCGACGGCTCGGGGAAGGCGAGCGCGGGAAGCGCCCCCGCCGCCACCGCGGCCACGCCGCGCCGTCGAGGGGACGTCAGCAGCTCTCGAGAGCGATCGGCCCACCGCCGGGCCCACGCCGTACGCCGTTCGGGCGTCGCCGACTGCCCGGGTCCCGTCCGCCGCTCGGGCCGGCCGACCGGAATCCGCATACCGCGCCTCCTCGTCCAGCCCACGAGCAGTGTCCCTCTCCAGTGTGCGGGAGGACGGCGGCGGCCGACAGAGCACAGTCGCCCGCCCGCTGCCCCGGCCCGGCTCCGAAACCGCCCAGGACCCGGCTCCCGACCGGCCCCCGGCCCTCGCCCTCGGCCCCCGCCTCAGAACTCAGACCGCAGACCTCAGACCTCAGACCTCAGGCCTCGCCGAGGACCGCGCCGGGTCTGCGCCACTTCTCCTGGATCACCACAGCGCGCAGCCGCCACCCCAGGTCCGTACGGAGGACGCTGAACGCGTACCGCCCGCCGGACACGAAGTCCTCTCCCGACTCCAACCGCATCGGGTTCACATAGTCGGCCTGCACATCCGCCCGGTCGCCCGGATATCCGCCCAGGTCCTGGATGCTCAGGCGCCGGTTGACGATCAGATGCTGGCGTACGGGAAACAGCCGCATCGCCTCCGCCAGCCAGTCGGCGACCTCGGCGGCCGGGCCCTCGATCCCGCCCGAACTGCGGTAGTCCGCACGCCCGTCCGGTGCGAAGAGAGCTCTATAGGCGCTCCAGTCCCCATCGTCCACGGCGATCGCGTAGCTGGTGACCAGCTCGTCGATGGTCAGCCGGTCCATCACGGTCGCGAGATCCACGCGCTGCGTCATCGGATCAGTGTCGGGCAGACGACGCCCCAGGCCAAGAGACCGGCACGTCTGTCACCCGCTCTTGGTCAGCATTCGGTCGATCTCCGCCAGTTCGGCGTCCGAGAACGCGGCGGCGTCTAGCGCCCCCAGATTCTGCTCGAGCTGGCGGACGCTGCTCGCGCCGACGAGCACGGAGGTGACCCGGGCGTCCCTCAGCAGCCAGGCGAGCGCCGTCTGAGCGAGCGTCTGGCCGCGGCCGCGCGCCAGCGCGTCCAGGGAGCGCAGCAGCTCCTGCCGCTCCTCGGTGAGGACGTCGCGGGTCAGATAGCGGCCGGCCGCCATCCGGGAGTCGGCCGGAACGCCCTTGAGGTAGCGGTCCGTCAGCTGCCCCTGCGCGAGCGGGGAGAAGGCGACCAGACCCGCGCCCGCCGCATCGGACGCCGTCAGCAGACCGTCCTCGATCCGGCGCTCCAGCATCGAGTACGGGTGCTGGTTGACCAGCAGGGGAGTGCCGAGCTCCCGCAGGATCGAGGCGGCCTCCGCGGTCGCCTCGGGACTGTAGTTGGACAGCCCGACGTACAGCGCCTTGCCCTGGCGCACGGCCGTGGCCAGGGCGCCCATGGTCTCCTCCAGCGGAGTGTCCGGGTCCGGCCGGTGCGAGTAGAAGACGTCCACGTACTCCAGGCCGAGCCTGCGCAGCGACTGGTCGAGGCCGGACAGCAGATGCTTGCGCGAGTTCCACTCGCCGTACGGCCCCGGCCACATCTCGTTGCCCGCCTTCGTCGAGACGAACAGCTCGTCGCGGTACGGACGGAAGTCGGCCCGGAAGTGCACGCCGAAGTTCGCCTCCGCGGAGCCGAAGGGCGTGCCGTAGTTGTCGGCCAGATCGAAGTGGGTCACCCCGAGGTCGAAAGCCCGGCGCAGCACTGCGCGCTGGGTCTCCATGGGGCTGGTGTCGCCGAAGTTGTGCCACATGCCCAGAGAGATCTCGGGGAGCCGGACGCCGCTGTTCCCACAGCGCCGGTACCGCATGCCGGAGTACCGGCCGTCGTCGGCGACGTACGTCATGTGCTGCGCTCCTTCGCCGCGGATCGAGGGCAGGGGACCCTGGGGACGGGGCCGGTGATCCGCTGACGTCGAGTATCACCCGCCATACTGCCCTCATGCGCATCGATTTCGACCCCGCCCAGTGCGACCGCGACACCTTCTACCGGCTGATGACCGCTGTCGTCGTGCCCCGCCCGATCGCCTGGATCTCCACCACCTCGGCCGAGGGCACGGACAACCTCGCCCCGCACTCCTTCTTCACGATCTCCTGCGTCTCGCCGCCGGTCGTCCAGTTCACCTCGGTCGGCCGGAAGGACTCGCTGCGCAACATCGAGGACACGGGCGCCTTCGTGGTGAACTTCGCGCCCGAGTCGCTCTTCGAGGAGATCAACGCGACCGCCACCGACTTCCCGCGCGGCATCAGCGAGTTCGACGCGGTCGGGGTGCCCCGGGAGGGCAGCCTGCGGGTGAAGCCGCCGCGCGTCGCATCGTCCCCGGTGGCCCTGGAGTGCGAGCTGCACAGCACCGTGCGGCTCGGCGACTCGACCGTCGTCTTCGGCCGCGTGGTGCACGCGGCGATCAGCGACGAGGTCATGGTCGACGGACACCCCGAGGTGACGAGGCTGGCGCCGCTGACCCGGCTGGGCAGGGACGAGTGGGGCACGCTAGGCGACGTACGGGAGATCTCACGGATTCCGTACGAGCGCTGGCAGGGCGGCGACGCGCGCCGATGAACGAGCTGCGACCGCGGTGGCAGCCGCTGACCTTCGACGGCTATCTGGCGAGGGCCGTGCTGCACCAGGACCGGGTGGAGATCACCCGCCGTCGGATAGCGAAGCTGGGAGGGAACCGGGACGCGGTGATCCGCTTCGAGGACGTCGTGTCCGTCACGCACCGGGTGCCGACGCTGCTGGTCAACGGCCATGTGTGGTTCGGCACGGCCGAAGAGCCGGACGCCCCGCCCGCCCACCTGGCGGCGGGGCATCCGCATGCGCTGCTGTTCACCCTCCAGCAGCGGGAGACGTTCGACGCCTTCCTCGAGTCCGCCGTCGCCACCTGGCAGGCCGGGCGCTGAAGGGGCCTGGAGGGGCCGCGCGCCGTCAGTCTCTGACGGCGCGCAGGACGACGAACTTCGGGTCGCCGGCGACGACTTCGCAGTTGCCGAAGAGGCGGCGCAGCCGCACGTGGTAGCCCAGATGCCGGTTGCCGACGACCCATAGCTCGCCGCCGGGGCGCAGCGCGCGCCGGGCGTCGCCGAACATCCGCCGGGCCGTGCTGTCGGTCGTCGCCCGGTGCGAGTGGAACGGCGGATTGTTCAGCACGAGGTCGACCGAGGCGTCCGGCACGGTGGAGAGGCCGTCGCCGACGAGGAACTCCGCCCTGGCGTCCTCGGCGGCGACGTTCTCGCGGTACGTCGCCTCGGCGGAGGCCACTGCGGAGTACGACTCGTCGACGAAGGTCACCGCCGCCTCGGGGTTGGCCAGCGCGGCGGCCAGGCCGACCACGCCGTTGCCGCAGCCGAGGTCCACGACCCGCTCGGGGCCGTGGCGGCGCGGCAGGTGCCGGAGGAAGAAGCGGGTGCCGATGTCGAGGCGCTCGGCGCAGAAGATGCCCGCGTGGTTGGTGACGGGCAGGCCCGCGAGGCCGCCGACGTCGTCGGGGAGCGCGTACCGCAGCGGCCAGGGGCTGGCGCCGCGCGCGATGCGCGGATCCGGCGTGCAGAAGATCAGCCGCGCCTTCTTCACCGCCAGCGAGGTCCGGGTCGGGCCGATGATCCGCTCGAACAGCTTCAGGGTGGAGGTGTGGATCTCGCTGACCATGCCGGCCGCCAGGACGACCGTGCCGGCGTGCACCGCGGGCGCGAGGCGGTGCAGCTGGTCCTCGAGCAGAGCGAGGCTCTTGGGCACCCGGATCAGCAGGACGTCGATCCGCTCCGGCGGCGTGTCCCGGACCGACAGCAGCCGTACGGCGCCGGCGTCCACACCGGCGCGCGCGAGGTTCGCGAGCGTGGCCTGCCGGCCGAGGAAGGAGTCCGTGATCTGCACGGGACGGTGCTGGGCGATCGAGGTGACCAGAGCGCCCCAGCGGTCGCCCACGACGGCCACCGAGCCGGAGAGGTCGGTGGGAGCCGCGGCATCGCTCGCGTCCTGTCCCTTGAGCTGCCGGAGCAGGTACTCGTCGGCGGCGTCCCAGGCGCGGAGCGTGTCGCGGGGGTCCTCGGGGAAGCGGGTGAGGTCGTACGCGCCCCATGACGTGGTCAAACGGTTCATCGTGCACTCAGGCTAGCCGAGTTCGCGGGCGCTTCGGGCCGCGCGAGCCTCAGGCGGCGTATCCCTGGTGGGCGCGGCCGCCGCGCCATTCGACCAGGTGGGGATCGTCGAGGATCATGTCGGCGTCGTCGAGACCGGCCCGGCGCAGGAACTCCACGAGGTCCCTGTCGCTGCGCGCCGTGCCGACGTCCTCGCCGCGCACGGTGACACGACGCCCGCCTTCGGGGGCGGGCGGGTGCACGACGACGGGTGCTTGCCAGGCCATGGCCCCAGGGTGCGCCATGGGCGCCCCGCTCGCAGGTCGGACGGGGCGGGCTGCTCGGACGGTGCGTGGGGGCCGCTCGGGTGATGCTCTCGGGCGGTGCCGGCGGGGCCGCTCGGGTGATGCCCGTGGGCGGCGAGCGGCCGGTGCGCGAGGGGCGACGGCTCTCAGAGGGGGCCGCGGACCGAGAGGGTCAGGCGGCCCGTCCCATGGCCAGGTGCGTCGCCGCGGCCCACTCCAGCACCAGCGCCTCGTACTCCGGACGGCGCTCGTCCGGCAGCTCCCCGTCCGCCCACAGCTCACGGATCCGGGTGTTCAGCTCGGCTGCGGACAACGTGGGGCGCGTGGGACGGGTCTCTCTGGGATCGGGGGACATGCCCACAGGCTAAGGCCTCGATCCGAGCGCCGTCTGCCCCGCGAGGAGGAGCCTCAGTCCCCGGACTCGCCCGCGTGGGGGCTCAGGACATCGGTTCCGACCAGGATGAACAGCACGATTCCGAGCAGCACCCGATAGATCACGAACGGCATGAAACTCTTCGTAGTGATGAATTTCATGAACCATGCGATGACCGCGTAGCCCACCGCGAAAGCGATGATCGTGGCGAAAACGGTCTGCGGCCAGTCGACGTGCCCGCCCTCGCTCGCGTCCTTCAGCTCGTACGCGCCGGAGGCGAGGACCGCCGGGATGGCCAGCAGGAACGAGTACCGCGCCGCCGCCTCGCGGGTGTAGCCCATCAGCAGGCCGCCGCTGATCGTCGCGCCGGAGCGGGAGACGCCCGGGATCAGGGCCATCGCCTGGCAGAAGCCGAAGATCAGGCCGTCCTTCACGCTCAGCTGCTGGAGCGTCTTGCGCTCCCGGATCGCGCGGTGCTTGCCGCCGGTCTCGTCGCGCGCGGCGAGGCGGTCGGCGATGCCGAGGACGATGCCCATGACGATCAAGGTCGTGGCGATCAGCCGGAGATCGCGGAAGGGCCCCTCGATGTGGTCCTTAAGGGTGACGCCGAGCACGCCGATCGGGATCGAGCCGACGATGACGAGCCAGCCCATCTGGGCGTCGTGGTCGCCGCGCAGCGACTTGTCGGTCAGCGAGCGGAACCAGGCGGAGACGATCCGGACGATGTCCTTGCGGAAGTAGATCAGGACGGCCGTCTCCGTGCCGATCTGAGTGATCGCGGTGAACGCGGCGCCCGGGTCGTCCCAGCCGGCGAAGGCGGCGGTGAGCCTCAGATGCGCACTGGAGGAGATCGGCAGGAACTCGGTCAGACCCTGGACGAGCCCGAGGACGAATGATGCGAACCAAGACATGTGAGAACTACGCCACCCAAGAGATGATCACGGTCTGACCGGCGAGCACGCGGGTCAGCGATGAGGTATCGACTGCCGGTCGGTGTGCGGCTGCGCTCATCCGGCGGCGTGTGCGGTGGCGCGTGCGGTCGTCGTCATGCGGAATGCTGACCCTTTGCTGGCTTGGCTGACAGTCTGTCAGGCGCTCGCGATGGCTGACGGCGCGTCGTGGTCTGGATCAAGCGCCGATCGGGGGCAGCGTAGCGCCCTCAGATGACGGGGATTCCCGCGGGCCCTATGGGGCGGGCCGCGCGCGGGCGGGTGGTCCGAGGACCCGTCCCCGCCCGCTCCCGAGGGGCCCTCGCCCTCGACGGCGGCGCGCGGCGCGGTGAGCTGCGGGCGAGCCTCGTACGGACGTCCGGCCGAAGCCGCAGGGTCGGCGGACGCGGGCGCGGGCGCCGGCCGCGGTCAGGCCGCGCTGGAGGCGCTGGAGGCGCTCGACACCGGGACGGCCTCGGGTGCGCAGGGGTCGGGTGCGGTGTCCGGTGCGCAGTCGTCCGCGGCGCTCTTCCCCCTCAGCCCATGGCGCTTGCGCCAGGCCACCGCTGCGGCCGCGGCGCCCGTCAGCACGATGAAGCCCATGGCGACCAGGAACGCCGGAGACGTCGGCGAGCTCGCCTGGCTGCCCGCGACCACGTACGCCGCGGTGTTCGGGATCGAGCCCAGACCCGTGGCCAGCAGAAAGGGCAGGTAGCCCATGCGCGAGACCGCCGCGCAGTAGTTGGCCGCCGCGAACGGCACGCCGGGGAAGAGCCTGATCGCCAGCATCGAGCGGAAGCCGTGCCGGCTCAGCTGGCCGTCCGCCGCCGTCAGCAGGCGGCCCTTCAGCAGCGGACGCAGCGCGTCCTGGCCGAGCACCCGGCCGAGCGTGAACGCGATGCCCGCGCCCAGCACGGTCCCCGCGATCGCCGAGACGAGCCCGGCCTGCGCGCCGAAGAGCGCTCCGGCCGCCAGATTCAGCAGCGGGCGCGGCACGAAGGCCGCCGTGCACACCCCGTACGCCACGCCGAACATCACGACCGCCGCCGCGCCGCTCAGCTGCGGCGGCCAGCCCGCCGACAGCAGGCGCTGCGGCTCGTACGCCACCACCGCGGCCGCCGCCGAAGCCAGCAGGGCCACCAGAAGAGACAGCCGCGACCAGGGCGAGAACAGGGCCCTGGTGCAGCGGACGGCGAGACCGGATGCCGGCCTGGGGACGGGGTCGAGCATCCGGGGAGACTAACCGACAAACTGCCGTGATCGCCGTAATGTGAGGCTCATGCCGCCCGCCGTCCCCCGCAGCGATCTCGCCGAGACCGTGCTGACGCGGCTCACCGCCGTGTACCCCACCGGGGCGGACGCCGCCCGCGCCGTGCAGGCAGCCGCCTATATGAAAGGCGTCGCGCCGTTCCTCGGCATCCCCACCCCTGCCCGGCGCGCCCTGTCCCGCACGGTCCTCGACGGGACCCCGCGCCCCGACGAGGCGGACTGCGCCGCGCTCGCGCTGCGCTGCTGGGAGCTGCCCGAGCGCGAGTACCAGTACTTCGCCGTCGACTATCTGCGCGTTCACGTCGGCCGCTGCTCGTCCGGCTTCCTCCCCGTCGCCCGCCATCTGATCGTCACCGTGCCCTGGTGGGACACCGTCGACCTGCTGGCCGCGCACGTGGTGGGCCCGCTGGTGGCGGCCGACCCGAAGCTGGCGGCGGTCATGGACGCCTGGATCGAGGACGACGACCTATGGATCGCGCGGACCGCGCTGCTCCATCAGCTCCGCTATAGAGAGGCCACCGACGCCGAGCGGCTCTTCTCCTACTGTCTGCGCCAGGCCGGCCATCGCGACTTCTTCATCCGCAAGGCGATCGGCTGGAGCCTGCGCGAGTACGCCAAGACCGACCCCGAGGCCGTACGCGACTTCGTCGAGGGCGCCCGCGACCGGCTCGCGCCGCTGTCCGTGCGCGAGGCCATGAAGAACCTGTGACCGGGCGGCCCGCCGACTGCTGAACTCCCCGGCTCCCTGAACTGGCCTGCGGGGAAAACCATTCGACGCGGCCGAGCCCGTCGGCGATCATCGAGGACATGTTCCGGCACGCCTTCCACTCAGCGACGTCCGCTCTCGCGGACGCGCCGAAGGCTGCCCCCTTCCCCGTCGCAGCTGCTGTCGCCGCTGCCGAAGCGCCCATCGACGGCGCCCGAAGCTGACCCTTCCCGGATCGTCCGGCGGACCCCGCAGGGGGAGGGTCGGCCAGGCCCAGGGGTCCCGCTCCCGCTTCGATTTCCGAGGAAGAATCCCATGCCCAAGACGGCATACGTGCGCACCAAGCCGCACCTCAACATCGGCACCATGGGCCACGTCGACCACGGCAAGACCACGTTGACGGCCGCCATCACCAAAGTCCTCAGCGACCGGGGGACCGGTACTTTCGTCCCGTTCGACCGGATCGACCGGGCCCCGGAGGAGGCCGCCCGCGGTATCACCATCAACATCTCGCACGTCGAGTACGAGACCGACACCCGTCACTACGCCCATGTCGACATGCCGGGCCACGCCGACTACATCAAGAACATGGTCACCGGCGCGGCGCAGCTGGACGGCGCGATCCTCGTCGTCTCCGCGCTCGACGGCGTCATGCCGCAGACCGCCGAGCACGTCCTGCTCGCCCGCCAGGTGGGCGTCGACCACATCGTCGTCGCCCTCAACAAGGCGGACGCCGGCGACGACGAGCTCACCGACCTGGTGGAGCTGGAGGTCCGCGAGCTGCTGACGGCCCACGGCTACGGCGGCGACGCCGCGCCCGTCGTCCGCGTCTCCGGCCTCAAGGCGCTGGAGGGCGACCCGCGCTGGACCGCGGCCGTCGAGGCGCTGCTCGACGCCGTGGACACCTATGTGCCGATGCCCGTCAGGTACACGGACGCGCCGTTCCTGTTGTCGGTGGAGAACGTCCTCACCATCACCGGTCGCGGCACCGTCGTCACCGGCGCCGTCGAGCGCGGCACGGTCCGCGTCGGCGACCGCGTACAGGTGCTCGGCGCCGACGTCGAGACGGTCGTCACCGGCCTGGAGACCTTCGGGAAGCCGATGGAGTCCGCAGAGGCCGGCGACAACGTCGCGCTGCTGCTGCGCGGCATGCCACGCGACGCGGTCCGCCGCGGCCATGTGGTCGCGGCGCCCGGCAGCGTCGTGCCGAGCCGGCGCTTCACCGCGCAGGTGTACGTCCTGTCGGCGCGCGAGGGCGGCCGTACGACCCCGGTCTCCACCGGCTATCGACCGCAGTTCTACATCCGCACCGCGGACGTCGTCGGAGACGTCGACCTGGGCGCGGCGGCGCTCGCGCGACCAGGCGACACGGTCGCCATGACCGTCGAGCTCGGCCGTGACGTGCCGCTCGAGCCCGGCCTCGGCTTCGCGATCCGCGAGGGCGGGCGCACGGTCGGCGCGGGCACGGTCACCGCGCTGGTCTGACCGCGCCGGCCCGGCAGGCGCCCGGCCGGTCTCCCGCACCTCGCGGGAGGCCGGCCCCGGCCCAAGCGGGAGGCCAGCCCGGGCCCAAGCGGGAGGCCGGCCCGGGCACAATGAGACGGTGAACGAGCAGATACCCGTCCTCCGCGACGTCGACGGCGGCACAGCGAAGCTCATGCCCGACGTCGACCGCGAACGGGCCTGGCTGCTGACCGTCGACGGCGCGCCCCAGTCGTACGTCGACCTCGACGACCCCGCCCATCTGGAGTTCGAGTACGTCCGCCGGCTCGCCCACGTCGTCGACTGCGCCGCGGACGAGGGCGCTCCGCTCGATCTGCTGCATCTGGGCGGCGGCGCGCTCACGCTGCCCCGCTACACGGCCCTCACCCGCCCCGGCTCGCGCCAGCGGGTGGTCGAGGCGGACCTCGGCCTGCTGGCACTGGTCGCCGAACAGCTGCCCCTGCCCGACGACAGCGGCATCGAGGTGCACGGCGCGGACGCCCGCGCCTTCGTCGAAGCGGCCCCGGCGGACTGTGCGGACATCCTGATCGCCGACGTCTTCGGCGGCTCGCGGGTGCCCGCGCACCTCACCTCCCTCGCGTACGCACGGGCCGCCGAACGCGTCCTGCGACCTGGCGGGATCTACGCCGCCAACCTCGCGGACGGCGCGCCCTTCGCGTTCCTCCGCTCCCAACTGGCCACCTTCGCCGCCGTCTTCGAGCACCTCGCGCTCGTCGCCGAGCCCGCCGTGCTGCGCGGCCGGCGCTTCGGCAACGCGGTGCTGCTCGCCTCCCGCACCCCGATCGACACCGCGCCCCTGGCCCGCCGCGCCGCGGCCGACGTCTTCCCCGCGCGCGTCGAGCACGGTCCGCGGCTGGCGCGGCTCCTCGGGGACGCGAGGCCGGTACGGGACGAGGACGCGGTGGCCTCACCCGAGCCGCCCGACGGGTCCTTCAGCGTCGGCTGAGGCGCCCGCGGCCGGGGAGGCGCCCGCCACCTGCTTGGTGCGGCGGGTGAGGTTGCGCACGTCCGGGACGAACAGCACCGCGGCCGTCACCAGCACCACCAGCGCCGAGCACCCCCACAGCGCCTCGCGCCGGCCGAACGCGCTCTCCGCGGGCCCGGCCAGCGCGGTGGCCAGCGGGAGCATCGCCACCGAGCCGAACCAGTCGTACGCCGAGACCCGCGAGAACTTGTCCTCGGGGATCTCCTGGTGGAGCGCGGTCATCCAGGAGACGCCGAACACCTCGATCGTCACGCCGCTGACGAACATCACCGCCGCGAGCCCCAGGGTCGGCAGCGGCACCGCGAGCGCGGCCGACGGCGCGGCCAGCGGGAAGACGCACAGGGTTCCGGCCAGCAGCAGCCGCCGGGGCTTCCACCGCATCATCAGCACCGCGCCGGCCAGGGTGCCCGCGCCGAACGCGCCGAGCGCGGCGCCCCACGGCGCGGCCCCGCCCAGCTCGTCCTCGGCGACCAAGGGGCCGTACACCGACTCCGCGGCGCCGACCACCGCGACCACCACCGAGAACTGGGCGACGATCGCCCACAGCCAGGGCCGGCCGCTGACTTCCTTCCAGCCGTCCCGCAGATCGGCGAGGAGTCCGCCGCCGGCGCCGCGCGCCGGGATATGGCTGACGTCGAGGAAGGCGCGCAGCGCGCCCGCGAGCGCGAACGCCGCCGCGTCGACGGCCAGCACCCAGCCGGGCCCGACCGCGGCGATCATCGCGCCGCCGAGCGCGGCGCCGCCGATGGCCGCGCCGTGCATGGCCATCCGGAACAGGGCGAAGGCGCGGTTGGCGTGCTCCCCGCTGACGCTGGACAGGAGCATGCCCTCGGCGGCCGGATTGAAGAACGCCTGGCCGGTGCCGCAGAGCGCGGTCAGGGCCATCATCTGCCACAGCTGCGGGTCGCCGGCCAGCACGAGGACGGCGAACGCGGCCTGGGAGACGCAGTTGAGGGCGTTGGCCGCGACCATCACCCGGTGCCTGGGCAGCCGGTCGGCGATCGCCCCGCCGATCAGCAGGAACAGGACGAGGGGGAGGGTGCGGGCCGCCGCGACCAGGCCCACGTCGCCGCCGTCCCCGCCGGACTCGAGCACCGCGAACGCCGCTGCGATCAGGGCGCCGTGGCTGCCCAGGTTGGTGATGATCGAGGCGGCGGTCAGCAGGGAGTAGTTGCGGCCTGCCCATTCAGGACGGCGGGCACGGCGGCGGGGAGCGGCGGGAGACGTCACCCACGGACTATCCCCGCTGCCGCCCCGCCGCGCCAAACGACTTACCGCGCGCGGCGCGCGGCCTGGCGCGTTAGGACGCCGGCGCCGCCGTGCCCGAGAGCCGCACGGTGCTCAGAATCTGCTGGATGGTCGCGTCCGGGATCTCGTCCGGGACGCCTGTGTTGGAGTAGAGGATCCACGACTTGAAATCGCCCTTGGAGTCCTTGAAGGAGAAGGCGATCGACTTGCCGTCGGTCTCGCACTTGTTGTCCTTCTTCACGCCGAGCGCCGTGGCGGTCGAGACGCTGCCCTGGAGGCCGGACTTGGTGGTGAAGTCCTTGGCCTTGGCGATCTTGACCGTGCCCTTGGGCTCGGTCTGCGCGTAGCCCGCCCACACCCAGTTGCCGGCCTCGTTGTACGCCGCCGAGGCGGTGTCCTTGGCGCCCTTGCCGCCCTTGGTGCCGGTGCTGGCCAGACCGTAGGTCTCGTTCTTGCCGTCCTTGTTGCTGTCGAACTCGCACCACTTGCTCTTGAAGTGGGCCGGAGCCGACATCACGACGACCGGCGAGCCGTCGCCCTTCTTCTCGTCCTCGAAGAAGGTGCTGACGCCCGAGCCGGACACCTCCCAGTCGGCCGGCACGTCGAACAGCGTGCCGTGCTTGGGGTTGCTGACGACCTTCCAGCCCTCGATGACCGGCTTGGCGGAGTCGCCGCCGCGCGGGTTCTCCGTCGGCGTCGTGCCCGAGGAGCCGTCGGGCTTCGACGACTCCTTCTTCTCCTCGGACTTCGAGGGGCTGACCTTGGAGCCCTCGTCCGAGGTGCCCTTGCCGTCGTCCTTGAGCACGATGAAGCCGGTGACGGCGGCCACCGCGACGACGGCGGTCGCCGCCACGATCGCGACGATCGTCGTCTTCTTCTTGTCGTCCCGCGGCGGCTGCGGGGCGCCGGGGGGCTGTCCCGGCACGGCGTACTGCGGCGCCGTCGGCGCCTGATACGGGTTGGGCTGCTGGTAGCCCGGCTGCTGATACCCGGGCTGCTGGTAAGGATTCGGCTGTTGGTAACCCGGCTGCTGGTACGGGTTCTGATCCTGCGGGTTCTGCTCGCCCCCGGGCGGCTGCTGTCCTGGCCACATGGCGAGTAACCATAGAGGTGTGGCGCAATGCGTGCCACGGCCGCCCCCTCCGGGCTCTGGCCAACGCTGCTACTCGTGGGTAACATCGCGTTCCATGAGCGCTGAACAGATGACCGTCGGCGAGATGCTCGCCGCCACCGTCCCCATGGCACGGACCCTCAACCTGGAGTTCCTCGAGACCACCGCCGAGCGTGCTGTCCTGCGCCTTCCGGACCAGCCCGACTTCCACAACCACGTCGGCGGACCGCACGCCGGCGCCATGTTCACCCTCGCCGAGTCCGCGAGCGGCGCCATCGTCATCGCCGCCTTCGGCGACCAGATGAACCGGGCCGTGCCGCTCGCCGTCAAGGCGGAGATCGGCTACAAGAAGCTGGCGATGGGCCCCGTCACCGCGACCGCCACCCTCGGCCGGCCGATCGCCGACGTCGTCAAGGAGCTCGACGAGGGCCTGCGCCCCGAGTTCCCGGTCGACATCTCCATCCAGCGCGAGGACGGCGCCGTGACCGGCGAGATGACCATCCTGTGGACGCTGCGCCCCAACGCGTAACGCCGCGGTCCGATCGTCGGGTCGCCTGCCTGACCAGGTAGGCTGCCCGGCGTGCGCCGACGGGGGCGCCCGCCGGGCAGGACCCGCCCGGCGCGACCGGAAGGATTGCGCGTGCACGTCCAGGAGTGGCTCGAGACTGTCCCCGCAGTCAGCATTTACCTCCTGGTGGGGGTGGTCATCGGGCTCGAGAGCCTCGGCATCCCGCTGCCCGGGGAGATCGTCCTCGTCAGCTCGGCGCTCCTCGCCTCCCAGCACGGCGACATCAATCCGTACATCCTCGGCGCCTGCGCCACCGCCGGCGCGATCATCGGCGACTCCATCGGATACGCGATCGGGCGCAAGGGCGGGCGACCGCTGCTGGCCTGGCTCGGCGGGAAGTTCCCCAAGCACTTCGGCGACGCCCAGATCGCCATGGCGGAACGGTCCTTCGAGAAGTGGGGCATGTGGGCCGTCTTCTTCGGCCGCTTCGTCGCGCTGCTGAGGATCTTCGCAGGACCGCTCGCGGGCGTGCTCCGCATGCCGTACTGGAAGTTCCTGATCGCCAACGTCTTCGGCGGCATCCTCTGGGCCGGCGGCACGACCGCCGTCGTCTACTCCGTCGGCGTCGTCGCGGAGGCCTGGCTCAAGCGGTTCTCCTGGATCGGGCTGGTCCTCGCCGTGCTGATCGGCCTCACCTCGATGCTGGTCCTCAAGAGCCGCGCCAAGAAGGCCGCCGAGCAGGCCGAGGCCCGGCCCGCGCAGGAGCAGCCGTCGGCCGAGCCGGCGTCCGTCGGCGCGGCCGACTGACCCGGCGCCCGACCGGCGCGCGAGACTCCCCCACGTACGCAGAAGGAGACACGGCCATGACGGGACGGGCACTGATCGCGGGCGTGGGCGGCAAGGAGCCGAGCATCGCTCCCGACGCCTTCGCCGCCCCCACCTCCGTGGTGATCGGCGAGGTCGTCATGGCCCCGGGCTCCAGCGTCTGGTACCACGCGGTGCTGCGCGCCGACTGCGGCCCCATCGTCCTCGGCGCGGACAGCAACATCCAGGACAACTGCACGGTCCACGTCGACCCCGGCTTCCCCGTCACCGTCGGCGAGCGCGTGTCGGTCGGCCACAACGCCGTACTGCACGGCTGCACCGTCGAGGACGACGTGCTGGTCGGCATGGGCGCCACCGTCCTCAACGGCGCGCACATCGGCGCCGGCTCGCTGATCGCGGCCCAGGCGCTGGTGCCCCAGGGCATGATCGTGCCGCCCGGCTCCCTGGTCGCCGGCGTGCCCGCCAAGGTCAAGCGCGAGCTGACCGACGAGGAGCGCGAGGGCATCAAGCTCAACGCCGTGATGTACCTGGAGCTCGTCAAGGGACACCGCGAGGCGACCCCGTCCCAGTAGCGGGGGCCCCTGTCGGACCTGACGGATGATCAATAGCCTGGTGAGCGTTGCCCATTACTCATGTAAGGGAGCTCCATGGCCACCGCACAGCAGGTCCCCGACATACTCTCGGCGCAGTTCGCGGCGGACCCCTATCCCGTCTACCGCGCCATGCGGGAGAGCGCCCCGCTGATCTGGCACGAGCCCACGCAGAGCTATCTCGTCTCGCGGTACGAGGACGTCGAGCGGGCGTTCAAGGACAAGGACTCGGTGTTCACCACCGACAACTACGACTGGCAGGTCGAGCCCGTCCACGGCAAGACGATCCTGCAGCTCAGCGGCCGTGAGCACGCGGTGCGCCGGGCGCTGGTGGCGCCCGCCTTCCGCGGCGCCGACCTCCAGCACACGTTCCTGCCGGTCATCGAGCGCAACGCCAGGGAGCTGATCGACTCCGTCCGGCACAAGGGCGAGGCCGATCTGGTCGACGACTTCGCCACCCGCTTCCCGGTCAACGTCATCGCCGACATGCTCGGCCTGGACAAGGGCGACCACGCCAGGTTCCACGGCTGGTACACCTCGGTGATCGCCTTCCTCGGCAATCTCGCCGGGGACCCGGAGGTGGCGGCGGCCGGCGAGCGGACCCGCGTCGAGTTCGCCGAGTACATGTTCCCGATCATCCGGGAGCGGCGCGAGAACCTCGGAGACGACCTGCTCTCCACGCTCTGCGCGGCCGAGGTCGACGGCGTGCGGATGGACGACGAGGACGTCAAGGCCTTCTGCAGCCTTCTGCTCGCGGCCGGCGGCGAGACCACGGACAAGGCGATCGCCGGCGTCTTCGCCAATCTGCTGACCCACCCCGAGCAGCTCGCGGCGGTTCGCGAGGACCGCGGCCTGATCGCCCGGGCGTTCGCGGAGACCCTGCGCTTCACCCCGCCGGTGCACATGATCATGCGGCAGACCGCCGCGGAGGTCACGCTCAGCGGCGGCGTGGTCCCCGCCGGGGCGACCGTGACCTGTCTGATCGGGGCCGCCAACCGCGACCCCGAGCGCTACGCGGACCCGGACCGGTTCGACCTCTTCCGCGACGATCTCACCGTGACGAACGCCTTCTCCGCGGCCGCCGACCATCTGGCCTTCGCGCTCGGCCGCCACTTCTGCGTCGGCGCGCTGCTGGCCAAGGCCGAGGTCGAGACCGGCGTCGGCCAGCTCCTGGACGCCATGCCGGACATGCGGCTCGCGGACGGCTTCGTACCGTCCGAGCAAGGGGTGTTCACCCGGGGCCCGAAGTCGCTGCCCGTACGGTTCACCCCGGTCGGCTGAGCCCGGGCGGGGGCGGGGACCGGCTTCCTGTCCGGCCCCCGTCCCCGCGGCCGCTACTGCACCACCGGCGTGAACTGCGCCGGAAGCGAGGTCAGCCCCCGCATCCAGATCGACGGCCGCCAGGTCAGCTCCTCCGGCTCCACCGCCAGCACCACGTCGGGCAGCCGCTCCAGCAGCGTCTCCACGGCCGTGCGAGCGATGACGTCGGCCAGCAGCGGGGCCGGATAGGGGCAGCGGTGCTCGCCGTTGCCGAACGACAGATGGGCCGAGTTCTCGGGGCCGACATGGCCCTCGGGCCAGATCTGCGGATCGGTGTTGGCCGCAGCCAGGCCCAGCACCAGACAGTCGCCCTCCCGGATCCGACGGCCGCCGAGCTGGGTGTCGCGCACCGCCCACCGGCCGATGAAGTTCTGGGTCGGAGTGTCCAGCCACAGCACTTCGTTGAGGGCCTGGCCGACGCTGAGCCGGCCGCCGGAGACGTTCAGCGCGAAGCGGTCGTCGGTCAGCAGCAGACGCAGCGCGTTGCAGATCCAGTTGGCGGTCGGCTGCTGCGCCGCCGCGATGATCGAGATCAGATCCTGGACGATCTCCTCGTCCGCCAGCCCGGCCGGGTGCGCGAGCATCCGGGAGGTGACGTCCGGTCCCGGCGCGGCCCGCTTGTCCTTCACCAGCTGCTGGATGCGCTCCTGGACGCGTACGTACGCGGCGACCGGGTCGTCGCCCTCGTCGGCGTCCAGGGAGATCCGCAGATCGCGCACCAGGTCCTCGGTGTCCGCGCCGCGGGCGGGCATCCCGCACATCTGGACCGCCGCCCGCATCGGCAGGGCATGGGCGTACGCGGCCATCAGCTCGGCCTGCCCGCTGCCCGCGAAGCCGTCGATCAGCTGGTCGGCGATCATCCGGCACCACTGGGCGAGCTCGAACTGGTCGACGGCCTCCAGGGCCTCGGTGATCACGCCAGCGCGCCGCTGGTGCTCCGTTCCCTCGGTGAACAGCACGGAGGGTTGGTAGCCGACGAACGGCATCAGCGGCCAGTCGGCCGGGATGGACGCCCACCGGTTCCAGCGCCGGGAGTCCCGGGCGAACAGGTCGTCGTGGCTGGTCACATAGGTGACCTCGGCATAGCCGAGCACCAGCCAGGCGGGCACGTCGCCGTCCAGCAGGATCGGCGCGACCGCGCCGTGCTCGCGGCGCATCGAGCGGTACAGCTCGGAGGGCGTCTGCTGGTACTCCAGACCGCTCAGGGGGATCGCGCCCGCGTGGGCGGGGCAGCCGGCCGGGTCCGGGTAGCCGGGGGCCGGGCCTGGGGCGGGCCCGGACCCGCGCTCGCGGACCGCAGCGGAGGCGGGGTCGGGTGCGGGGCCGGTGGGCTCGTTCATGGGGTCGTCTCCCGGGCCATGGCCAGTTGGTGAAGGTGGTCGACGAGGCTGATCAGGACGTGCTTGCCCGACGAGCGCACCCGCGCGTCGCAGTCGATCAGCGGCACGTGCGCGGGCAGCGACAGAGCCTGCCGGATCTCGCTCAGGGAGAAGGCGGCCATGTCGTCGTCGAAGCGGTTGACCGCGACCACGAAGGGGGTCTTGTGGTGCTCCAGCCGGTCGATCGCGTACCAGGAGTCGCTCATCCGCCGGGTGTCGACCAGGACCACCGCGCCGAGCGTGCCGGAGAAGAGCCGGTCCCACAGGAACCAGAACCGCTCCTGTCCGGGCGCGCCGAACAGGTAGAGGATCATATGGTCGTTGAGGCTGATCCGGCCGAAGTCGAAGGCCACCGTGGTCGTCGTCTTGGTGGCGGCCAGGCCGGCCGTCTCGTCCACGCCGACGCCCGCCTGCGTCATCACCTCTTCGGTGTTGAGCGGACGTATCTCGCTGACCGATCTGACCAGGGTGGTCTTGCCGACCCCGAAGCCGCCCACGATCACGATCTTCAGGCCGGTCTCGGCGGTGTCGCCCAGCGGTGTGCGGGCCGGCAGCTCAGAGGTTGCGGAGTCCATGGAGCACCTCCTTCAAGAGGTCCGAGTCGGGCAGGGACGCGACGGCGCGGGCCGCCCGCGGGTGGCGGGCCGTGATGCGCCCGGTCGCGAGGAGGTCGCCGAGGAGGATCCGCACCACCGTCACCGGCAGCCTCAGCTCCGCTGAGATCTCCACGACCGCGGTGGGATGGCGGCACATGCCGAGGATCCGCACATGCTCCGACTGCATGCCCGGGTGCGGCTCGCACTCGCTCACGATCAGCGTGACCAGGTCGAAGGAGTCGTCGTGAGCGCGGCTGCGGCCGCCGGTGACGGTATAGAGCCGGTCCGGGTCGCCTGTGTCGACGGGGCGGCGGGTCATGAGCGCGGACTCTCCCGGGACGGCACCCGGGGCTCCGCCCGCAGATGCTCGCCGATCTGCTGCACCAGCTCGGTCATCTGGAAGCCGACCAGGCCCGGGTCGGCGCCGTCCTCGGCGACGACGGCCAGATGCGCGCCGTCGCCCGCCTCGACGATGAACAGCAGTCCGCCGTGGAACTCGGTCATCGAGTGCCGTACGCCGCCGCTGCCGTTGCCGAACTCCACCGAGGCGCCCTGGGCGAGCGCCTGGATGCCGGAGCAGATGGCGGCGAGCTGATCGGCCTGATCGAGCGTCAGATGCTTGCTCCAGCACAGCTTCAGGCCGTCCCGCGAGAGCACCAGGGAGTGGCGCGTGCCCGGGGTGCCTTCCAGCAGGCTTTCCAGAAGCCAGGTGAGGCTGTTGTCAGTGGTCTGCATGCGTTCCCTACGTTTCCTGCGGTTCTCGTACGGTTCCCGTACGGGCGGATGGGCGCGCCTGCGACCCCCCGGGCGCGCAGGCGGGGGAGTGGCGGGCGGACTACTCCGGCGGGCTCTGGGGCGACTGGCCCGGCTGCCGGCGCGCGCGGTGGAACGCGCCGAACTGGGCGCCGACGTCGCGAACGGGCTTGTCGTGCGCCGTCTCGGCGGCCGAGGGGGCGGAGCCCGGCTCGGGCCGCCCGCGGTCGGCGGCGGCCATGGTGCGCCCCGGGGGCCGTACGGGCAGGCCGCCCGGGGTGGCCACGCGGGGGCCCGCGGCGGGCGGGGGCGCGGAGGG
>NZ_JBFAYB010000121.1:0-21956 GCF_040681075.1 Streptomyces sp. NPDC051907
GCGCCGGTCGCCACCGCCGCCCGCGCCCTGCCGCTGGTCCGGAGGCCGACCGCCCTGCCCGCCGCCCTGTCCGCCGCGCTCCCGCCTCGGCGCGCCCGCGCCGCCGCCGGCGGAGCGGTCCGCGGCCTCGTCGTCGAGCCGCAGCGTGAGCGAGATCCGCTTGCGCGGGATGTCGACGTCGAGGACCTTGACCTTCACCACGTCGCCCGGCTTCACCACGTCCCGCGGGTCCTTGACGAAGGTCTTCGACATGGCCGACACATGGATCAGACCGTCCTGGTGCACGCCCACGTCCACGAACGCGCCGAACGCGGCGACGTTGGTGACCACGCCCTCCAGCACCATCCCGGAGACCAGGTCGCCGATCTTCTCCACGCCCTCCTTGAAGGACGCCGTCTTGAAGGCCGGTCGCGGGTCGCGGCCGGGCTTCTCCAGCTCGCGCAGGATGTCGGTGACGGTCGGCAGACCGAAGGTCTCGTCCACGTAGTCCTCCGCCCGCAGCGAGCGCAGCCCTCCGGTGTCGCCGATCAGCGAGGCGACCTCGCCGCCCGTCGCCTTCGCCATCCGCCGCACCACCGGGTACGCCTCCGGGTGCACGCTGGAGGCGTCCAGCGGGTCGTCCCCGCCCCGGATGCGCAGGAAGCCCGCACACTGCTCGTACGCCTTCGGGCCCAGCCGTGCCACGTCCTTGAGCGCCTTGCGGGAGCGGAAGGCGCCGTTGGCGTCGCGGTGGGCGACGATGTTCTCGGCGAGGCCGGCGCCGATGCCCGACACCCGGGAGAGCAGCGGCGCGGACGCGGTGTTGACGTCCACTCCGACGCCGTTCACACAGTCCTCCACGACAGCGTCCAGCGAGCGGGAGAGCTTCGTCTCGGACAGGTCGTGCTGGTACTGGCCGACGCCGATCGACTTGGGGTCGATCTTCACCAGCTCGGCCAGCGGGTCCTGCAGCCGGCGGGCGATGGAGACCGCCCCGCGCAGCGAGACGTCGAGGCCGGGCAGCTCCTGCGAGGCGAACGCCGAGGCGGAGTACACCGAGGCGCCCGCCTCCGAGACCATCACCTTGGTCAGGCCCAGCTCCGGGTGCTTGGCGCACAGTTCGCCGGCGAGCTTGTCGGTCTCGCGGGAGGCGGTGCCGTTGCCGATCGCGATCAGGTCGACCGCGTGCTCCTTGGCGAGCCGCGCCAGCTTGGCCAGCGACTCGTCCCACTTGTTGGCAGGCACATGCGGGTAGACGACGTCCGTGGCGACGACCTTGCCGGTCGAGTCGACGACGGCGACCTTCACGCCCGTACGGAAGCCGGGGTCCAGCCCCAGGGTCGCCCGGGTGCCCGCGGGCGCCGCCAGCAGCAGATCCCGCAGATTGGCCGCGAAGACCCGTACCGCCTCGTCCTCGGCGCCCGTGCGCAGCCGCAGCCGCAGATCGATCCCCAGGTGCACGAGGATCCGGGTGCGCCAGGCCCAGCGGACCGTGTCCGCGAGCCACTTGTCGCCGGGCCGGCCCCGGTCGGCGACGCCGAAGCGGTGGGCCACCAGCCCCTCGTACGAAGAGGGCCCGTCCGTCGCCTCCTCGGGCTCCAGCACCAGGTCCAGGACCTCCTCCTTCTCGCCGCGGAGCATGGCGAGCACCCGGTGCGAGGGCAGCTCCTTGAACGGCTCGGAGAAGTCGAAGTAGTCGGCGAACTTCGCGCCCGGCCCCTCCTTCGCGTCGCCCTTGCCCTCGCGAACCTTCGCCACGAGCCGGCCCCGCGTCCACATCCGCTCGCGCAGCTCGCCGATCAGGTCGGCGTCCTCGGAGAAACGCTCCGCCAGAATCGCCCGGGCGCCCTCCAGCGCGGCGGGCGCGTCCGCGACGCCCTTGTCGGCGTCGACGAAGGCCGCGGCCGCGGCGAGCGGCTCGACGGACGGGTCGCCCAGCAGCCCCTCGGCGAGCGGCTCGAGACCGGCCTCGCGGGCGATCTGCGCCTTGGTGCGGCGCTTGGGCTTGAACGGCAGATAGATGTCCTCCAGGCGCGCCTTGGTGTCGGCCGCCCGGATCTGCGCCTCGAGCTCGCCGGTGAGCTTGCCCTGCTCGCGGACCGACTCCAAGATCGCGGTCCGCCGGTCCTCCAGCTCCCGCAGATACCGCAGCCTCTCCTCGAGCGTGCGCAGCTGCGCGTCGTCGAGCATCTCGGTGGCTTCCTTGCGGTAGCGCGCGATGAACGGCACGGTCGATCCGCCGTCGAGCAGCTCGACGGCCGCCTTCACCTGCCGCTCGCGTACGCCGAGCTCCTCGGCGATCCTGCCTTCGATGGACGTCGTCACGGTTTCCCGACTCGCCTTCTCGTGCTGGCTGTGCTTGAGAGTGCATTGTGCCGGGTGGCCGGGCGCCGTGTCGCGCGCGCCCGCTGTGCGCCGTCCGCCCGCGCCGGTCGGCGCCTGCCGCTCAGCCCTTGTCAGAGAGGTCCGCGGGGAACGCGCCCGCGGACACCGCGGTCATCAGGAAGCCGCGCCCCAGCTCGGTGAGGCGCTCGACGCCCTCGGCGCCCAGATGCTCGTACGGAGCGAGGTCGAGGCGGTCGGTGACCTCCTCCAGCTCCGCCCGCAGCTGTGCGCCCGCCTCCGTCAACTGGCCCTCGCCGTCCAGCAGTCCGCGCTGGCGCAGCCGCCCCGCCGCGGCGTCCCAGTCGGTGCGCCGCCAGCCGCGGGTGGACAGGATCCAGCGCGGCGACATGCCCTTGCCGGTCGCGGTGTGGCTCACCAGCGCCTCGAGCGGGTCGAGGCCGGCGGAGAGCAGGGCCACGAGATGGGCGTCGCCGCGGTGCTCGCGCAGCAGCGTCGCGGCGTGCCAGTAGGCGAGGTGCGGCTCTTCGGGCACGGGCAGGTCGGCGTGCGCGGCGTACAGCGGCCGGGCGTGCCGGGTGCACGCCTCGGTCGCGCGCAGCGCCAGCTGCGCGGCCTCGGCGAGCTCCTTGGAGGCGACGACCTCCTCGCCGAGCAGCCGCCGCAGGGTGGAGTCGACGGCCCGCAGCCGCGCGTCCAGCACCGCCTGCGGGGAGGCGGTCTCCCATACGGCGGGCAGATGCTCGGCGATGATCTCGTGGTTGAAGTTGTAGAAGGCCGCGGCGACGGCCCCCGGCCCGACCGCGCCCATGGCCGCGCCGCGCCCGGCGAAGTAGGCGGCGCGCGGATTCTCGACGCCGAGCCGAGCGAGCTCCTCGGCGAAGTCCGGCGAGAAGTACACCGTCGAGTGCATCGGGTTCAGAGCGTTGTGGCAGCGGCGTCCCGCGCGCGGAGGCAGAGAGGTCATGGCCTGCACGTTACCGACTGGTCGGTACGCCCGGAAGAGGGGGGCGGCGGCCGCGGGCCGCCGGCGGCAGGAAAGGCGGGCCATTCGTCCTTGCGGCCATGATCGTCGGCGGCCGACGATGAAAGCCCCCGGTGCGCAGACGCCACGGACGCCACAGGCACCGCAGACGCCTCAGACGCCTCAGACGCAGAGGGGCCGGGGGCCAGAGAGCCAGACAGAACGAGAAAGGGACGCCATGCAGATCGCGATCGTTCTCTTCGACCGCTTCACCGCGCTCGACGCGGTGGGCCCCTACGAGATCCTCAGCCGCATCCCCGGCGCCGAGACCGTCTTCGTCGCCGAGCGGGCGGGGCCCGTGCGCAACGACAATGCGGGCAGCCTCGCGCTGACGGCCGACCGCACGCTGGGCGAGGTGCGGCGACCGGACATCGTCGTCGTCCCGGGCGGCCCGGGCCAGACCGCGCAGATGGAGAACGAGACCCTCCTGGACTGGCTGCGCGCGGTCGACGCCCACACCTCCTGGACGGCCTCCGTGTGCACGGGGTCGCTGCTGCTCGCCGCCGCCGGGCTGCTCGAGGGCCGCCGGGCCGCCTCCCACTGGCTCGCGCTGGAGTATCTGGAGAGCCTCGGGGCCCGGCCGACCGGCGAGCGCGTCGTGATCGACGGCAAGTACGTCACCGGGGCCGGCGTCTCCTCCGGGGTCGACCTGGGGCTCGCCCTGGTCGGCGAGGTCGCGGGCGAGCGGCGGGCGCAGGCCGTGCAGCTGGCCGTGGAGCACGACCCGCGGCCGCCCTACGACGCGGGATCGCCCGCCACGGCCCCGGCGGATCTGGTCGAGGAGCTCCGCTCCAGGAGCCGCTTCACCCCCCGATAGTCCACTCGAAGCGCGGCGGGCGGCGCTCCAGGAAGGCGGCGACGCCCTCCGCGGTGTCGCCGCCGGTGCGCGCCTGCTCCGCCCAGTAGGCGTCCCGGTCGGTGCGGCCGTTCGCGAACTCCTTCGCCGCGGCCTGGGTGAGCTGCGAGCGCGTGGTGAGGATCCGGGCGAACTCGGCGGCCCGCTTGCCCAGCTCGTCCTTGGGCAGCACCTCGTCGACCAGACCGGTCCGCAGCGCCCGTTGTGAATCGATCAACTCGCCGGAGAACAAGAGGTACTTGGCGGCGGCGGGTCCCACCAGCGCGGCCAGGCGGCGGGTCGTGCCCGCCGGGTAGACGATGCCGAGCTTGGCGGGCGTCACGCCGAAGAGAGCCTCCTGCTCGGCGAAGCGCAGATCGCAGGCGGCCGCGAGCTGGCAGCCGCCGCCCACGCAGTAGCCCCGTACGACGGCGAGCGTCGGCTTGGGGAAGGCGGCCAGCGCCTCCTCGGCCCGCACCGCGAGCGCCTGCGGGTCCTCGCCCGGGGTGCGCAGCGAGGAGATGTCCGCGCCCGCGCAGAACGTGTCGCCCGCGCCGGTGAGCACCAGCACGCGCACCGCGCCGTCGCCGGCGAGCTCGTCGAGCAGACCGGGCAGCGCACGCCACATGTCGGCGGTCATCGCGTTGCGCTTGGCGGGATTGCCGATCACCACGGTGGCGACGCCGTCCTCGACGGTGTGCGTCAGGCGGGGCGCGTTCGGCTCGGGCGGCGGGGAGGGCTCCATGCGCCGGATGCTATCCGGCGGGGCCGAACCTATGATCAAGACGGGGGTGCGGCAAGGAGGCACGGATGGCCGGTACTGCCCAGGAGGCCAGGAAGCTCAAGCGCGGGTTCGGCGTGCTGACGGTGCTCGGGGCGGTTCTCGTCCTCGGCGGCATCGTCGGCCTGATATACACCGCGGCCGCCACCTTGACCTCGATGCTGCTGTTCGGCTGGCTGCTCCTGATCTGCGGGCTCGTCGGCCTGCTCCACGCGATCGAGTCGAGGGGCACCAACTTCTTCTGGCTGGGCGTGGTGGTCGCCGCCCTGAACATCGCCGCCGGCGTGGTCGTCATCCGCCATCCCGAGACGGCCGCCGAGGGGCTGACGATGTTCGCCGCCCTGCTCTTCCTGACCGGCGGCCTCTTCCGTCTGGTGGGCAGCGTGGTAGTGCGTGGCCCGCAGTTCGGCTGGACGCTCGTGCAGGGCGCGTTCGGCATTCTGCTGGGCGTGCTGGTGCTGGCGAACTGGCCGGAGAGCAGCCTCTATGTGCTGGGCACGTTCTTCTCGCTGGCGCTGCTCTTCGACGGCCTCGGTCTGATCGCCCTCGGCGTCGGCGGCCGCCGGATCGTCAACATGGTCGCCGAGCCGGAAAAGCGACCAGAAGAAGATCAAGAAGAGTCGAACAACTGACGCTGTCATACGCACACGGTCAAAAGCCGTCGATAGATGCTGACTTCTGTTCAGCGGACCGGTCCGGACCAAGTGATTCCCAACACTTGTTACTCGATGGTCAGGGGCAGTCGAGCCGAGGGTGGGTGCCGGACTATGGAGAGCCGCGGGAGCGTCCCGGCCCGGCCGCTGTCATACGAAGGCGTCTGGCGATTCACCGCTCCTGCGGTCGACGTCTCGGTGCCGCAGGCCCGTCACGCGGTGCGGGACCTGCTCAACCGCCAAGGAGTGCCCGTCCAGGACGACCTGGTGCAGGGACTTCTGCTGATCGTCTCCGAGCTGGTCACCAACGCGGTCAAGCACGCGGCGCTGCTCTCGCCCGAGCTGGCCGTCGAGGTCGCCATCGGCCCGGAGTGGATCCGGGTGTCCGTGGAGGACAACCACCCCTACCGGCCGACGCCGCTGGAGTCGGACTACGCGCAGACCGGCGGCCGGGGACTGCTGCTCGTACGGGAGATCACGCTGGAGGCCGGCGGGACGTGCGACGTCGAGCACACCGCGACCGGCGGCAAGATCATCTGGGCCGCGCTGCCGCTGTCCCCGCCGACCGGGCTCCCGCCGCTGTAGCCGGAGCGCCTCGGGCCAGGCGGGGCCGCGACGCGCGGCCCCGCACCGCCCGCGGGCTCACCAGCCGCCGGCGGGCCCCGTCAGCTCCCTGATCGCCGGGCGCGCCGCGTCCAGCACCGTCATGAACCACGCCGAGAACGGCGCCTCCGCGTGCCGCTCGGCCAGCTCCCCGGGGGTCACGAAGGCCGTCTCGTCGATCTCCTGCGGGTCCGGTCGCAGCTGAGACTGCACCATTCCCACGAACAGGTGATTGAACTCCTGCTCCACCAGACCCGAATCGGGGTCCGGGTGGTTGTAGCGGACCGTGCCCGCCTCCGCGAGCAGCGTCGGCGAGACCCCCAGCTCCTCGTGCGTACGCCGGGCCGCGGCGGCGAACGGTCCCTCGCCCGGGTAGGGGTGACCGCAGCAGGTGTTCGACCAGACCCCGGGGGAGTGGTACTTGCCCAGCGCCCGGCGCTGCAGCAGCAGCCGCCCCTGCTCGTCGAAGAGGAACACCGAGAACGCCCGATGCAGCTGGCCCGGCGCCTGATGGGCGGCGAGCTTCTCCGCGGTGCCGATGGTGTTGCCCTGCTCGTCGACCAGCTCGAGCAGGATGTCCTGTGGCGAGCCGTTCGACTGGGGAGCGCCGTTCGACGAGCTGTTCGCCGCGGTAGCAGGTGAGGTCGGCATAACCATCCTTCGCATCGGTCCTCGGCCCTGGGGGGCCTGCTCAGTCTGCCGTACAAAAGCGGCTTGTCCGCACTTCGGCAGCCCGGGCATGTCCGCCTCCGCCCCCGCCGTCGGCGCCCGCGGCGGGGGCCGGGCCGCCGCTCAGACTCCGAAGGCCGCCGGATAGCGGATCGTGCCCTGCGGCACGTCCGCGGAGCCGTCCAGGACCAGCGCCATCATGGCCTCGTCCGGAACCTCGAAACCTGGCCTGATTCCATAGCGCGAGGCCGGTTCGAACCCGAACCGCGGGTAGTACTCGGGGTGCCCGAGGACCAGGACCAGCCCCTCCCCGCGCGCCTTGGCCGCCTCCAGCACCGCCCGGACGACCGCCTGGCCCGCGCCCTGGCGCTGATGCTGGGGAGCGGTGGAGACCGGCGCCAGCGCCAGCGCGGGCGCGTCGGCGACGCGGCAGCGGGTGAGCAGGGCGTACGCCGCGATCGAGCCGTCCGCGGCCACGGCGACGTACGACAGCCCCTCCAGCCACGCCTCGCCGTCCTCGCGGAGCGCGTCGACCAGGGCCGCCTCCGCGGGCGTCGGGAAGGCCGCGGCGTTGACGGCGTGCACGGCGGCGACGTCCGCCTCGGTCTCCGGCCGGGTCGGCCAGCGCGCTTCGGAGAGCTCGGACACGGCGGAGGGCTCGGACACAGCGGGGACTCCATTCATCGGCAGGGCTTCGTCTCTCAGCGGCACGGCTCTCAGTGGCACAGCTTCGCCTCGTGCTCGGCGTGGCCGACGGGCTCCAGCTGGAAGGTGCAGTGCTCGACGTCGAAGTGATCGCCGAGGCAGCCCTGGAGGTCGTGCAGCATCTTCTCGTGCCCCACGGCGTCCAGCGCGTCCTGGCTGACGACCACATGCGCCGACAGCACCGGCATCCCGGAGGTGATCGTCCAGGCGTGCAGGTCGTGCACGTCCTCCACGCCGGGCAGCGCCACGATGTGCGCCCGCACGTCGGCCATGTCGACGCCCTGCGGCGCCGCCTCCAGCAGCACGTTGAGCGTCTCCCGCAGCAGCTTGAAGGTGCGCGGCACGATCATCAGGCCGATCGCGAGCGAGGCGATCGGGTCGGCCGCCTGCCAGCCCGTGAGGAGGATGACGCCCGCGGACACCAGGACCGTCAGCGAGCCGAGCGTGTCCGCGAGGACCTCCAGATAGGCCCCTCGGACGTTCAGGCTCTCCTTCTGGCCGCGGACCAGCAAGGAGAGGGAGATCATGTTGGCGACCAGGCCGACCAGGGCGAACGCGATGGTCAGCCCGCCCTTCGTCTCGGCCGGGGTGATGAAGCGCTGCACCGCCTCGAAGAGCAGGTATCCGCCGACGCCGAGCAGCAGCACGCAGTTGGCGAGCGCGGCGAGGATCTCGGCCCGGGCGAAGCCGAAGGTGCGGTTGGCCCCGGCGGGGCGGTTGGCGAAGTGGATCGCCAGCAGCGCCATGCCCAGGCCCACCGCGTCGGTGGCCATATGGGCCGCGTCCGCGATCAGGGCGAGGGATCCGGACAGGACGCCGCCGACGATCTCCAGGACTGTCACGCTCAGCGTGATCGCCAGGGCGATGCGCAGCCGTCCTCGATAGGCCGCGGCCGCGGTGCCGGTCGGCGGCGGGCCGCCGTGCGTATGGCCGTGGTCGTGCCCAGCCCCCATGGGGACGCCTCCTGGTCGTCAGTCGCCTTCCGGACCCCCAAGCGCGGCATCCGGTCGTCTTGTCTGCTCTTCGGCGACTTCAGTGAACTACGGGTGGGGGGTATCGGGCAACACGAGACTGAACACCGTTGTCATATGCTCTGACCTGCGGAAACGACCGCAGGTCAGAGTGCCTGCGCGATCATTCGCCGGCGGCCTCGGGGTGGCGCAGGAGCCAGCCGGCCCAGGCCGACTCGACCATGTCGCGCACCTCGTGCGAGGCCTTCCAGCCGAGCTCGCCGCTGATCCGGTCGACCGAGGCGACGGCCTTGGCGGCGTCGCCCGCCCGCCGCGGCTCCACGACCGTCCCGCCGGTCCACCCGGTGACCTCGCTCACCAGATCGGCCAGCTCGCGCACCGAGACGCCGGCCCCGCGGCCGATGTTCACGGTCAGATCGCCCGGGCCGCTCTGCCCGGCCAGCCGGCGGGCGACCGCGAGATGCGCGTCCGCCAGGTCCGCGACATGGATGTAGTCGCGGACGCACGTGCCGTCCGGGGTCGGGTAGTCCGCGCCGAAGATCCGGAGCGGCTCGCCCCGGGTGATCCGGTCGAAGAACATCGGGATGATGTTGAACACCCCGGTGTCGGCCAGCTCCGGCGCCGCGGCGCCCGCCACGTTGAAGTAGCGCAGACAGGCCGTCGACAGCCCGTGCGCCCGGCCCGCCGCCCGCACCAGCCACTCGCCGGTGAGCTTTGTCTCGCCGTACGGATTGATCGGCTCGCACGGGGCGCCCTCGGGGATCAGCTCCATCTCCGGCACTCCGTACACCGCGGCCGAGGACGAGAACAGGAACCGCTCCACCCCCGCCGCGACGACCGCGTCGAGCAGCACGGTCAGCCCGTGCACGTTCTCCCGGTAGTAGCGCAGCGGCTGCTCGACGGACTCCCCGACCTGCTTCTTCGCCGCCAGATGCACCACTCCGCTGACGTCGTGCTCCGCCAGCGTGCGGTCGAGCGTCTGACGGTCCAGCACCGATCCGCGGACCAGCACGACCTCGGAGGGCAGTCTCTGCGCGATGCCCGAGGAGAGATCGTCCAGGACGACCACCCGCTCGCCGGCACTTGTCATGGCCCGCGCCACATGCGCGCCGATGTACCCCGCTCCACCTGTGATCAGCCAAGTCATGACCGCCAGCCTAGGCCCTGAGGGCCCGCGGTTTGTGGGGCAAGGCATTGATCGACGATGATGATCTCGGCGGGTCTCCGGGGCATGAACAACCGGTGAAATCACGCTTCCATTCATCCGATAGCCTCTGCCGACGTGCCGCGGCCCGGTCCCCAGTCGACCGGGTCCACCTGTCGCGCACCAGCATCGTCAGCCCCAAGGAGTGAGTTCGTCTGTCGACCGCCATCCTCACCGGTCCGCCGGTACCCGGATCGTCGCTCGAGGGCGATCTGCGGTCGCTGGGCTTCGACGTACGGGTCGCCTCAGGCCCTGAGGACACCGCCGCCCAGGTCGCGGCCGTGCCGGGCGGAGCCCGCGTCGCCGTCGTCGACCCCTGCTTCGTCGGACACGTGCACGCCCTGCGCCTTGCGCTGACGGACCCCCGCTTCCCGGCGGCCGCGGTCCCCGGCGCGCTGACGGCGCAGCCCGAGGCCCGCGCCGCGCTGACCCGGGTCCTGGCCGCCGCCTCGGACGACGCCTCCCGGGGCCCGGAGGCGGGCGCCGCGGCGACCGCGACCGCGTCCCTCGTCGGCCGGACCGCCGACGCGCTGGAGGCCGAGGGCGTCGGCGTGCACCGCCCCGAGCTGGGCTCGCTGGTCGCCGAGGTGCCGCTCGACCTGGAGGCCAGGCACCGGGCCCGGGCCGCCGTCGAGGCGGTCGACGACGAGGCCGTACGGCTGCGCTCCGCGGTCAAGGCCCGCGACGGCTTCTTCACCACCTTCTGCATCAGCCCGTACTCCCGCTACCTCGCCCGCTGGTGCGCGCGGCGCGGGTTCACCCCGAACCAGGTCACCACCGCCTCGCTGCTGACCGCGCTGCTCGCGGCGGGCGCGGCGGCCACCGGCACCCGCGGCGGCTACATCGCCGCCGGGCTGCTGCTGATCTTCTCCTTCGTGCTGGACTGCACCGACGGGCAGCTCGCCCGCTACTCCCTGCAGTACTCCACGATGGGCGCCTGGCTGGACGCGACGTTCGACCGGGCCAAGGAGTACGCGTACTACGCGGGCCTCGCGCTGGGCGCCGCCCGCGGCGGCGACGACGTGTGGGCGCTCGCGCTCGGCGCGATGATCCTCCAGACCTGCCGGCACGTCGTCGACTTCTCCTTCAACGAGGCGAACCACGACGCGACCGCCAACACCAGTCCCACCGCCGCGCTCTCCGACAAGCTCGACAGCGTCGGCTGGACGGTGTGGGTGCGCCGGATGATAGTGCTGCCGATCGGCGAGCGCTGGGCGATGATCGCCGTGCTCACGGCCGTGACCACCCCGCGGATCGTCTTCTACGCCCTGCTGGTCGGCTGTGCGCTGGCCGCCTGCTACACCACCGCGGGCCGCGTCCTGCGCTCGCTGACCCGCAAGGCGCACAGGACCGACCGGGCCGCCCAGGCCCTCGCGGACCTCGCCGACTCGGGGCCGCTCGCCGAGGGCGTCGCCCGCGCCCTGGCGGGCCGGGCCGCCTCGCTGCCCGGGCTGATACCCCTGGCGAGCGCCGTCGCCGGCGCCGCGGCTCTGGTGGCCACGGCCGTCTTCACCGAGTACGGGGCGCCCTGGACGCTGCTCGCCGCCGCGGTGTACGTCCTCGCGTCCGGCCTCGCCGTCGCCCGCCCGCTCAAGGGCGCGCTCGACTGGCTGGTCCCCCCGGTGTTCCGGGCCGCCGAATACGGCGCCATCCTGGTGCTCGCGGCCCACGCGGAGGTGAACGGAGCGCTGCCCGCAGCCTTCGGGCTGGTGGCCGCCGTCGCCTACCATCACTACGACACGGTGTACCGCATACGCGGAGGCACGGGGGCGCCGCCGCACTGGCTGGTGCGGGCAGTGGGCGGACACGACGGACGGATCCTCGCGGTCGCGCTGCTCTCCGTCCTGCTAGACAACTCAGACTTCACCATCGCGCTGACGGCCCTCGCTGTGGCCGTGGCCCTCGTGGTGCTCGTCGAGAGCATCCGCTTCTGGGTGTCCTCCGGAGCACCCGCCGTACATGACGAAGGAGAACCCGCATGATCGGCCTCGTACTGGCAGCCGGTGCCGGAAGGCGACTGCGCCCCTACACCGACACGCTTCCGAAGGCCCTCGTGCCCGTCGACGGCGACACCACCGTGCTCGACATCACCCTCGGGAACTTCGCGGCGATCGGCCTCACCGAGGTCGCCGTCGTCGTCGGCTACCGCAAGGAGGCCGTCTACGCGCGCCAGGCCGAGCTGGAGGCCACGTACGGCCTCAAGCTCACGCTCGTCGACAACGACAAGGCCGAGGAGTGGAACAACGCGTACTCCCTGTGGTGCGCGCGCGAGGTCCTCAAGCAGGGCGTGATCCTCGCCAACGGCGACACCGTGCACCCCAAGTCCGTCGAGGAGACCCTGCTCGCCGCCCGCGGCGACGGGAAGAAGATCATCCTCGCCCTCGACACGGTCAAGAGCCTCGCCGACGAGGAGATGAAGGTCGTCGCCGAGGACGGCAGGGGCGTCCAGCGGATCACCAAGCTGATGGACCCCGCGACCGCCACCGGCGAGTACATCGGCGTCACGCTCATCGAGCCCGAGGCGGCCGTGGAGCTCGCCGACGCGCTGAAGGCCACCTTCGAGCGCGACCCCGACCTCTACTACGAGGACGGCTACCAGGAGCTCGTCGACCGCGGCTTCACCGTGGACGTGGCCCCCATCGGCGACGTCAAGTGGGTCGAGATCGACAACCACGACGACCTCGCGAAGGGCCGTGAGATCGCGTGCCAGTACTGACCCGGCTCATCCCGTCCCCGGTCGTCGTCGACATCCGCGCGGGAGCCCTGAACGAGCTGGCGGGCATCCTGGCCGACCAGCGGATCTCCGCGTCCGGCAAGCTCGCCTTCGCGATCAGCGGCGGCTCCGGGCAGGCCCTGCGCGAGAGGCTCTCGCCGGTCCTCGCCGGCGCCGACTGGTACGAGGTCTGCGACGGCACGATCGACTCGGCGGTCAAGCTCGCCGACGACATAAAGGGCAGGCGCTACGACGCCGTCGTCGGCCTCGGCGGCGGCAAGATCATCGACGTGGCGAAGTACGCGGCGGCCCGCGTGGGGCTGCCGATGGCCGCCGTGGCGACCAACCTCGCGCACGACGGCCTGTGTTCGCCGATCTCGATCCTGGACAACGACAACGGCCGCGGCTCCTACGGCGTTCCGTCGCCCATCGCCATGGTCATCGACCTCGACGTGGTCCGCGACGCCCCCGTGCGCTTCGTCCGCTCCGGCATCGGCGACGCGATCTCCAACATCTCCGCCATCGCGGACTGGGAGCTCGCGCACCGCGTCGCCGGCGAGTCGGTCGACGGCCTCGCCGCGGCGATGGCCCGCACCGCGGGCGAGTCGGTGCTGCGCCACCCCGGCGGGGTCGGCGACGACGAGTTCCTCACGGTGCTCGCCGAGGCGCTGGTGCTCTCCGGCATCGCCATGTCGATCAGCGGCGACTCCCGCCCCTCCTCGGGCGCCTGCCACGAGATCAGCCACGCCTTCGACCTGCTCTACCCCAAGCGGGCCGCCAGCCACGGCGAGCAGGTCGGCCTCGGCGCCGCCTTCGCCATGCATCTGCGCGGCGCGAGCGAGCAGGCCGGTCTCTTCGCCGAGACGCTGCGCAGACACGGGCTTCCGGTGCTGCCCGACGAAATCGGCTTCACGACGGACGAGTTCGTCGCGGCCGTGGAGTACGCACCGCAGACCCGGCCGGGGCGGTTCACCGTCCTCGAGCACCTCGACCTCACCAACGACCAGATCAGGGACGCGTACGCCGACTATGCCAAGACCATCCGTAGCTGAACTCCGTCCGGTCGTTCACCCGGAGGGAGTGAAGGACCGGCGAAGCGGAGAGCACTGGGCCGGCCGTCTGTACATGCGGGAGATCTCGCTGCACATAGACCCCTACCTGGTCAACACGAGGATCACGCCGAACCAGCTCACCTACCTCATGGTCGTGGTGGGCGTGCTCGGCGGCGCCGCCCTGCTCGTTCCCGGGCTGACCGGCGCGATCCTCGCGGCCGTCCTCTTCCAGATCTATCTGCTGCTCGACTGCGTCGACGGCGAGGTCGCACGCTGGCGCAAGCAGACGTCGATCACCGGCGTCTACCTCGACCGGATCGGCCACTACCTGTGCGAGGCGGCCCTGCTGGTCGGCTTCGGCCTGCGCGGCGCCGACCTGTTCGGCGACGGGCGGCCCGAGTGGCTGTGGGCGTTCCTCGGCACGGTCGCCGCCCTCGGCGCGATCCTGATCAAGGCCGAGACCGACCTGGTCGACGTGGCCCGGCAGCGCAGCGGGCTGCCCGCGGTCAAGGACGAGGCCGCCGTGCCGCGCTCCTCCGGCCTGGCGGTCGCCCGTCGCGCGGCGGCGGCGCTCAAGTTCCACCGGCTCGTCGGCGGGATCGAGGCCAGCCTCTTCATCCTGCTCGTCGCGATCCTCGACATGATCCAGGGCGACTTGTTCTACACCCGCCTCGGCATCGCGGTCCTCGCGGGCATCGCGGTCCTCCAGACGCTGCTGCACCTGGTCTCCATCCTGGCGTCGAGCAGGCTGAAATGAGCACGGCGACCAAGAGGCCGATGAAGCTCGGCGCCGTCATCATCACGATGGGCAACCGCCCGGACGATCTGCGGGCCTTGATCGAGTCGGTCGCCAAGCAGGACGGCGACCCGGTCGAGGTGGTCGTCGTCGGCAACGGCGCGCCGGTGGTCGACGTCCCCGCGGGCGTGCGGACCGTGGACCTGCCCGAGAACCTGGGCATCCCCGGCGGCCGCAACGTCGGCATCGAGGCCTTCGGGCCGGCCGGGTCGGACGTCGACGCCCTGCTCTTCCTCGACGACGACGGCCTGCTGCCCAACGCCGACACCGCCGAGCTGGTGCGGCGGGCCTTCGCCGAGGACCCGAGGCTGGGCATCGTCAGCTTCCGGATCGCCGACCCGGAGACCGGGCTCACCCAGCGCCGGCACGTCCCGCGGCTGCGCGCCTCGGACCCGATGCGCTCCTCGCGGGTCACGACCTTCCTCGGCGGCGCGAACGCCGTGCGCACCGAGGTCCTCTCCGAGGTCGGCGCGCTGCCCGACGAGTTCTTCTACGCCCATGAGGAGACCGACCTCGCCTGGCGTGCGCTCGACGCGGGGTGGGCGATCGACTACCGCGCGGACATGGTGCTCCTCCACCCGACCATGCCGCCCTCGCGGCACGCGGTCTACCACCGCATGGTGGCCCGCAACCGGGTCTGGCTGGCGCGCCGGAACCTGCCCGCCCCGCTGGTGCCGGTCTACCTCGGCGTGTGGATTCTTCTCACACTCGCCCGGCGCCCCACCAAGAGCGCACTCAAGGCATGGTTGGGGGGGTTCCGGGAGGGTATGCGCACCCCCTGCGGTCCACGCCGCCCCATGAAGTGGCGTACGGTGTGGCGGCTCACCCGGCTGGGCCGACCTCCTGTCATCTGACAAGCTCGGTTCTGAGAGCATCGGGCCTGAACCAGCGCCCGAACTGCCGCGCATCTTGAACACGAAAGTTTCAACTTGTGAGTGACACAACCCATGACGGTGCCCTCGCGATGAGCCCCAGGCCATCCGCGGACGACGGCCTGTCCTCGGCGGAGCTCGCCGCCAAATACGGTCTGTCGGTGAGCGGCGCCAGGCCGGGGCTCGTCGCCTACGTCAGGCAGCTCTGGGGCCGGCGCCACTTCATCCTGGCCTTCTCGCAGGCCAAGCTGACGGCCCAGTACAGCCAGGCCAAGCTCGGCCAGCTGTGGCAGGTGGCGACCCCCCTGCTCAACGCCCTCGTGTACTTCCTGATCTTCGGGTTGATCCTCGAGGCGGACCGGGGGATGCCCACCGAGATCTACGTCCCGTTCCTGGTGACGGGCGTGTTCGTCTTCACCTTCACCCAGAGCTCCGTGATGGCGGGCGTCCGGGCCATCGCCGGCAACCTCGGGCTGGTGCGCGCCCTGCACTTCCCCCGGGCGTCGCTGCCGATCTCGTTCGCGCTCCAGCAGCTCCAGCAGCTGATGTTCTCCATGATCGTGCTGGTGCTGATCGTGGTCGCGTTCGGCAGCTACCCCTCGCTGTCCTGGCTGCTGGTGCTGCCCGCCCTGGCGCTGCAGTTCGTGTTCAACACCGGCCTCGCGCTGATCATGGCGCGGCTGGGCTCCAAGACGCCGGACCTGGCGCAGCTGATGCCGTTCATCATGCGTACCTGGCTGTACGCGTCGGGCGTCATGTTCTCGATCCCGGTGATGCTCAAGGACAAGCCGGCCTGGATCGCGGACGTGCTGATGTACAACCCGGCGGCCGTGTACATGGACCTGATCCGCTTCGCGCTGATCGACGGATACGGCTCCGAGAACCTGCCCTCTCACGTCTGGGCGGCAGGCCTGATCTGGGCGGTCCTGATCGGCTGCGCCGGCTTCGTGTACTTCTGGAAGGCTGAGGAGCGGTACGGCCGTGGCTGACGACAAGAACGACCTCAAGGCCCCCGTCGGGCCCCGCGTCCCCACGGTCATCGCCGACGACGTGCACATCGTCTACCGGGTCAACGCCGGCAGCGGCGGCAAGGGCAGCGCGACCGCGGCCCTGAGCCGGATACTGCGCCGGGACAAGGGCGAGTCCCGCGGGGTCCGCAAGGTGCACGCCGTGCGCGGCGTCTCCTTCACGGCGTACCGCGGCGAGGCCATCGGCCTCATCGGCACCAACGGCTCCGGCAAGTCGACGCTGCTGCGGGCCATCGCCGGCCTGCTGCCCGCCGAGAGCGGCAAGGTCTACACCGACGGCCAGCCCTCGCTGCTGGGCGTCAACGCCGCGCTGATGAACGACCTGACGGGCGAGCGCAACGTCATACTCGGCGGCCTGGCCATGGGCATGTCGCGCGAGGAGATCCGCGAGCGCTACCAGGGGATCGTCGACTTCTCGGGGATCAACGAGAAGGGCGACTTCATCACCCTTCCCATGCGTACGTACTCCTCCGGCATGGCGGCCAGGCTCCGCTTCTCCATCGCCGCCGCCAAGGACCACGACGTCCTCATGATCGACGAGGCGCTGGCCACCGGCGACCGCCGGTTCCAGATCCGCTCCGAGGAGCGGATCCGGGAGCTCCGCAAGGAGGCGGGCACGGTGTTCCTGGTCAGCCACAGCAACAAGTCGATCAGGGACACCTGCGACCGCGTGCTGTGGCTGGAGAAGGGCGAGCTGCTGATGGACGGCCCGACCGACGAGGTCATCAAGGCCTACGAGAAGGAGACCGGCAAATAGCCGGGAGGGCGTAAGGATCTCGACGGACGGCCCCCGCCGCGGCAACCCGGCGGGGGTCTGCCGCGTCCGCAAGAGCGGCGCACTTGTTCATACGCGCAACACCCCGGCGTATCAGTGGGCGTTGTACAACGTAAGCTGTACCAGTGCTGAATCGCGGCAAGTGGGGCGATACCCCCTAGGCATCCCGTCCGCCAGGCGGTCTCCCCCCAGTCGGGAAGACCGGCGGCGTGTCCGAAATAGGATGTATTAGGTCAGCAGTGTAGAACGGGAGATGTGACGGCAATGACGGAAAATCTCCAGCTCCGCGAGGCTTTCGCCGTCCCCGCGCCGGGCAGCCCGGCATGACGGGCGTCCAGGAGGCGAGCGCCCCGGCGCCGGTCGACTCCGTGCGCGCCACACTCGACAAGGCCGCGCACGAGAACTTCCCGGTGGCCCCGTTCTATCTGCCGCGCGCCTGGCGCGACGACCTGATGGCGGTGTACGGCTACGCCCGCCTCGTCGACGACATCGGCGACGGCGACCTCGAGCCCGGCGGCGCGGACGCCCGGCTGCTCGGCGTCGGCGCCGACCGGGCCGAGGACCGCCTCGCCCTGCTGGACGCCTTCGAGGCCGACCTGCGCCGCGTCTTCCCCTGCGACCCGCCCGAGGCCCCCCGCCACCCCCTGCTGCGCGCCCTGCAGCCCACCGTGCGCCGCCGCTCCCTCACCCCCGGCCCCTTCCTCGGCCTGATCGAGGCCAACCGCCAGGACCAGGCGGTGCGCCGGTACGAGACCTACGACGACCTCCTCGCCTACTGCGCGCTGTCCGCCAACCCCGTCGGCCGCCTGGTGCTCCAGATCACCGGCACCGCGAGCCCCGAGCGGGTGCGCCGCTCCGACGCCGTCTGCACCGCGCTCCAGATCGTCGAGCACCTCCAGGACGTGCGCGAGGACCTCGGACGCGACCGGATCTACCTGCCCGCCGAGGACCTGGCCCGGTTCCATGTCACCGAGGCCGACCTCGCCGCCCCGACCGGGGGCGCGTCGGTGCGCGCGCTGGTCGCCTTCGAAGCGCAACGCGCCCGTGAGCTGCTGAATGAGGGCACTGCGCTGGTGGGTAGCGTCCACGGCAGGCTGCGGCTGCTGCTCGCCGGCTTCGTGGCCGGCGGTCACGCCGCGCTCAATTCGATCGCCGCCGCCGGCCACGACGTACTGCCCGGACCGCCCAAGCCCGCCAAGGCGAATCTGCTGCGTGAAGTGGGAGCTGTCTTGCGAAGAGCGCGTAGAGAGGGGTGAGCCGGAGCATGGAGGGACCGACGGACGTCTCCGCACCGGTGCAGGCCGCGTACGGCTACTGCGAAGCCGTCACCGGGCAGCAGGCGCGGAACTTCGCCTACGGCATCAGGCTGCTGCCGACCGACAAGCGGCAGGCCATGTCCGCGCTGTACGCGTTCTCGCGGCGCGTCGACGACATCGGCGACGGCACGCTCGCGCCCGACGCCAAGCGCGACCGCCTCGAGAGCACACGGGAGCTCCTGGACCGCGTCCGGCAGGGCGCGGTCGACGAGGACGACACCGACCCGGTCGCCGTGGCGCTCGCCGACGCGGCCCGCCGCTTCCCGCTGCCGCTGGGCGGCCTCGACGAGCTGATCGACGGCGTGCAGATGGACGTCCGCGGCGAGAGCTACGAGACCTGGGACGAGCTCAAGGCCTACTGCCGGTGCGTCGCCGGCGCCATCGGACGGCTCTCGCTCGGCGTGTTCGGCACCCAGCCCGGCGCGCGCGGAGTCGAGCGCGCCTCCGAGTACGCCGACACGCTGGGGCTCGCGCTTCAGCTCACCAACATCCTGCGCGACGTCCGCGAGGACGCCGCCAACGGGCGTACGTACCTGCCCTCCGACGACCTCGCCAAGTTCGGCTGCTCCACCGGCTTCCACACCGCGACCCCGCCGTCCGGCTCCGACTTCGCGGGCCTCGTGCACTTCGAGGTCAGGCGCGCCCGCGCCCTGTTCGTCGAGGGCTACCGGCTGCTTCCCCTGCTCGACCGGCGCAGCGGCGCCTGCGTCGCCGCCATGGCCGGGATCTACCGCCGCCTCCTCGACCGCATCGAGCGCGACCCCGAGGCCGTGCTGCGCGGCCGGGTCTCCCTGCCCGGCCGGGAGAAGGCCTACGTCGCCGTGCGCGGGCTGTCCGGGCTCGACGCCCGGCACGTCACCCGGCAGACCCTCAGAGGGCGCTCCTGATGCCCGCACGCGCGCACAAGCGGCGGGCAACCCTCCGCCTTCGCCCCGCGTCCCTGACTGCAACGGCCCGAGGGGAGGTCGCATGACGGACGACGACATGCGCTCCGGTCACGCCGTGGTGGTCGGCGGCGGACTCGCCGGCGTCACCGCGGCGCTGCAGCTCGCCGACGCGGGAGTCCGCGTCACCCTGCTCGAAGGCCGCCCCCGTCTGGGCGGCCTCGCCTTCTCCTTCCGCCGCGGCGAGCTCACCGTCGACAACGGCCAGCATGTGTATCTGCGCTGCTGCACGGCCTACCGCTGGTTCCTGGACCGGGTCGACGGCGCTCGTCTCGCCCCGCTGCAGCCCCGGCTGGACGTTCCCGTCCTCGACGTCGCGCACCCCCGGGGCCCCCGGCTCGGCCGGCTGCGGCGCACCGCGCTGCCCGTGCCCCTGCACCTGGCGGCGAGCCTCGCGACCTATCCGCACCTCTCGCTCGCCGAGCGGGCGGGCGTCGGCCGCGCGGCGCTCGCCCTCGGCCGGCTCGACCCCGCCGACCCGGCCCTGGACGGCATCGACTTCGCCACCTGGCTCGGCCGCCACGGCCAGTCGCAGCGCGCCGTCGACGCGCTGTGGGACCTGGTCGGCGTGGCGACCTTGAACGCCACCGCGCCCAACGCCTCGATGGGGCTGGCCGCCATGGTCTTCAAGACCGGGCTGCTCTCCGAGCCCGGCGCCGCCGACATCGGCTGGGCGCACGTGCCCCTCGGCGAGCTGCACGACACCCTCGCCCGCAAGGCCCTCGACTCCGCCGGGGTGCGCACCGAGCTGTCCACTCGCGTACGGGGCATCTCCCGTGCCGAGCAGGGGCGTTGGCAGGTGGACGTGGACGGTGAGCGGCTGGAGGCGGACGCCGTCGTCCTCGCCGTGCCGCAGCGCGAGACGCACGCCCTGCTGCCCGAGGGGGCCCTTCAGGACCCCGACCGGCTGCTCGACATCGGGACCGCGCCGATCCTCAACGTCCATGTCCTGTACGACCGCAAGGTGCTGCGCCGGCCCTTCTTCGCCGCGCTCGGCACCCCCGTCCAGTGGGTCTTCGACCGCACCGAGGCGTCGGGGCTGAAGGACGGCCAGTATCTGGCGCTGTCCCAGTCCGCCGCCGAGGACGAGATCGACGCGCCCGTGGCCGAGCTGCGCGAGCGCTATCTGCCCGAGCTGGAGCGGCTGTTGCCCGGCGCCCGGGACGCGCGGGTGCGGGACTTCTTCGTCACCCGGGAGCGGACAGCGACGTTCGCACCCACTCCGGGCGTCGGCCGACTGCGACCGGGTGCGCGCACCCGCGCTCCCGGCCTGTACCTTGCGGGCGCGTGGACCGCCACGGGGTGGCCCGCGACCATGGAGAGCGCCGTGCGCAGCGGCTTCGCCGCCGCCGGGGCAGCGCTCTGCACGCTCGGCCGTCGCCATGAACACCCGCTCAAGGAGGCGGCATGAGCACCCGTTATGGAACAAGAGGAGAGACTGTGCCGACTGTGCCCTCGGCGAACACGGCTGACGACACCGCAGCCAGCGCAGCAAGCGTGGACATCCTCGCTCTGCTGGAACGCGGGCGGACCATGTCCACCCCGGTGCTGCGCGCCGCCGTGGACCGGCTCGCGCCGCCCATGGACACCGTCGCCGCCTACCACTTCGGCTGGATCGACGCCGAGGGGCAGCCGTCCGAGGGCGACGGCGGCAAGGCCGTGCGCCCCGCGCTTGCGCTGCTGTCCGCGGAGGCGGCCGGCGCCCCGGCAGAGACCGGCGTCCCCGGCGCGGTGGCCGTCGAGCTGGTGCACAACTTCTCGCTGCTGCATGACGACCTGATGGACGGCGACGAGCAGCGCCGCCACCGCGACACCGTCTGGAAGGTCCACGGGCCCGCCCAGGCCATCCTCGTCGGCGACGCGCTGTTCGCCCTCGCCAACGAGGTCCTGCTGGAGCTGGGCACGGTCGAGGCCGGGCGCGCCACCCGCCGGCTGACCACCGCGAGCCGCAAGCTCATCGACGGCCAGGCCCAGGACATCTCCTACGAGCACCGCGAGCGGGTCACCGTCGAGGAGTGCCTGGAGATGGAGGGCAACAAGACCGGCGCCCTGCTGGCCTGCGCCGTCTCCATCGGCGCGGTGCTCGGCGGGGCGGACGACAAGACCGCCGACACGCTGGAGGAGTACGGCTACCACCTCGGCCTCGCCTTCCAGGCCGTCGACGACCTGCTCGGCATCTGGGGCGACCCGGTCGCCACCGGCAAGCAGACCTGGAGCGACCTGCGCCAGCGCAAGAAGTCCCTGCCGGTCGTCGCCGCGCTGGCGGCCGACGGCCCGGCCTCGCGGCGCCTGGGCGAGCTGCTCGCCGCCGACGCCAAGAGCAATGAGTTCGACAGCTTCTCCGAGGAGGAGTTCGCCATCCGGGCGGCCCTGATCGAGGAGGCCGGCGGCCGCGAGTGGACCTCTCAGGAGGCCCGCCGTCAGCACACCGTCGCGATCGAGGCGCTCCACGGAGTCGACATGCCCCACAAGGTCCGCGACCAGCTCGTCGCGCTCGCGGACTTCGTCGTCGTACGCAAGAGATGACGTACGGACGGAACGGCCGTACGGAAGAGATGATCACGATCACCCTGATATGAGCTCGCAGTCGCCGGCCGTGGAGACCGAGGCCAAGCGCCTGGCCGCCGACCCGGCCGTCGAGAAGGTCGTCCAGAACAAGAAGTTCTCGATCTCCGCGACCCAGGACAACCCGC
>NZ_JBFAYB010000122.1:0-21637 GCF_040681075.1 Streptomyces sp. NPDC051907
GCCAGCTCCGCCATCACGGCCTGGGTCGAGGCGACCTTCGCCGAGGTCGCCGTCGACGGCACGACTCTCTACGACCTGACCGACCGGAAGTAACTCCTATACAGCGTAGGGGAAGTCCTTGTACGGTGTACGAGATCGATCCCGTACACCGTACAAGGAGCCTGTATGACGGCAACGACAGCCGAGAACCCGACGGCCCCCACGGGCCACCCGCAGCGTTGGCTGATCCTCGGCGTCATCTGCCTCGCTCAGCTCACCGTGCTGCTCGACAACACCGTCCTGTCCGTCGCGATCCCCTCCCTCACCAGGGAGCTCGACGCATCCACCGCCGACATCCAGTGGATGATCAACGCCTATTCGCTGGTCCAGTCCGGCCTGCTGCTCACCGCCGGCAACGCCGCGGACCGCTATGGACGCAAGAAGATGCTCGTCGCGGGCCTCGCCCTGTTCGGCGTGGGCTCGCTGGCCGCCGGACTCGCGCAGTCCGCGAACCAGTTGATCGCCGCCCGCGCGGGCATGGGCGTCGGCGGCGCGCTGCTGATGACCACGACCCTCGCCGTCGTCGTGCAGATCTTCGACGACGCCGAGCGGGTCAAGGCCATCGCCCTCTGGTCCACCGTCAGCTCCCTCGGCTTCGCCGCGGGCCCGCTGATCGGCGGGGTCGTGCTCGACCACTTCTGGTGGGGAGCGATCTTCCTGATCAACATTCCGGTCGCGGCGATCGGGCTCTTCGCGGTGGCCGCGCTCGTACCGGAGTCCAAGAACCCGCAGGGCGACCGGCCCGATCTGCTCGGCGCGCTGCTCTCCACGGTCGGCATGACGGCGGTCGTGTACGCGATCATCTCCGGCCCCGACCACGGCTGGGCCTCCGCCCAGGTGCTGGCCTCGGGCACGGTGGGCATCGGTGTGCTCGGCGGCTTCGTGCTCTGGGAGCTGCGCATCGCGCACCCCATGCTGGACATGCACTTCTTCCGCGACCAGCGCTTCGTCGGGGCGGTCGCGGGCGCGATCCTCGTCGCCTTCGGCATGGGCGGCTCGCTCTTCCTTCTCACCCAGCACCTTCAGTTCGTCCTGGGGTACGGACCGCTGGACGCCGGTCTGCGCACGGCGCCCCTCGCGCTCACCGTCGTCGCCCTGAACCTGACCGGCGTGGGCGCGCGGCTGCTGGCGCGGATCGGCACGCCCCGGACCATCGCGCTGGGCATGACCCTCGTCGCGGGCGGCCTCGCCGCGATCGCGCTGCTGGGCGGGGAGGGGTACGGCGGGATGCTGGCCGGCCTGGTCGTCATGGGCGCGGGCGTGGCGCTCTCCATGCCCGCGATGGCCAACGCGATCATGAGCGCGATCCCGCCGGAGAAGGCGGGCGTGGGCGCGGGGGTGAACGGCACGCTCGCGGAGTTCGGCAACGGGCTCGGGGTGGCGGTGCTCGGCGCCGTGCTGAACTCCCGCTTCGCCGCGCTCGTGCCCACGGCCGCCGGGGCGGCCTCGCTGCCGGCGGCGCTGGCGGCGGCCGGGGACGAGGGGGAGCGGGACCGGATCTCGGACGCCTTCGCCTCGGGCCTGGAGACCAGCCAGCTCGTCGGCGCGGCGGCGGTGCTCGCCGGAGGACTGCTGGCCGCGCTGCTGCTGAGGCGGGCGGAGCGGGGCGAGCGCACGGGCGAATAGCATCGGGACCGGGGGCCGAACCGAGGAGGGTGCGCGATGGCGAGTGCGGCCGACCACGCGAAGGGTCCTGCGCGGACCAGTGTGTGGCTGAACGGCAAGACGGACCGCAGCCGGCGGGCGGGCCAGCCGGACGGCCTGGACCGCGACAAGATCATCGACGCGACGGTACGGCTGCTGGACGCCGAGGGCGCGGCGAAGTTCTCCATGCGACGGCTGGCGGCGGAGCTGAACGTCACCGCGATGTCGGTCTACTGGTACGTGGACACCAAGGACGACCTGCTGGAGCTGGCCCTCGACGCGGTCGTCGGAACGCAGCGGCTGCCGGACCTGAGCGCGGAGGGGGACTGGCGCGACCAGCTGCGCGAACTGGCGGCGGGCTACCGGTCGCTGCTGGTGCGCCACCCATGGGTGTCGCCGCTGATCGGCACGTTCTTGAACATCGGCCCGAACGCCATGGCGTTCTCGATCGCGGTCCAGCAGGTCATGCGGAACACGGGCCTGCCGCCGCACGGCCAGATGGGCGGGCTGTCGGCGGTGTTCCAGTTCGTGTACGGGTTCGGCACGATCGAGGGCCACTTCATCAAGCGCTGCGCTACGGCGGGGATGACGCAGGACGAGTACTTCCAGCAGGCGATGGGGACGATCAGCGGCCGCCCGGAGTTCAAGGAGACGTTCGCGAGCGCGGCGGAGCTGATCGAGGCGCGGGGCTCGCAGACGGTGGAGGAGATGCGGGAGAGGGACTTCGACTTCGCACTGGAGCTCCTGATCGCGGGCATCGAAGCGATGGTGGCTCGCGCGGGGGCTTGAGGTCGCGCAGGGGTGCGGGGGATTGGGGTGCGGGTCTGGGTTGCCCGGGGTTCCGGTCCTGTTCGGTGCGGGCACCTGGGCGTCCGGGGTCCCTCGGGGCAGCCGGTCTTGTTCGGTGCGGGTGGTGCGGTGCCCCTCCGGGCTCGACTCCTCGGGGTCGGCGGCGTACAGGCCCTTGTCCCGCGCACCCCGGTTCTGCCGCCGATCCCCTGCGGGGACGACCCTGCACGGCCCCACATCGAGCACCGCAGGGGACCTAGAGCCCGCACCGCCCCCGCTGCCGAAGGGCCAGGGCCCATAGGCCCGAGGCACCCTCGCGGTGCGAGCTGCCGCACCGGGGGGCGCGCCGAGCCGGGGTAGGGGCGCAGCCCCTGCGTGAGTCCCCCGAGGGCCTCGGCCTGGTCACCCCGGGTACCCGCCGCACCAGCGGCGCGAGCTGGCCGGGACGTCGGGGCGTAGCCCGGACACGGTCCCTCCGGTCTCCCGCGGCGCGAAGCTGCCGCCCCCCAGGGGTGTGGGGGCCCCGCCCCCCACACCTACCTCCCCTCCTGGCAGGGGGGGCTGGGGGCTTGCCCCCAGTTCAGGGAAGGGGCGGGGTGGGGGAGAGAACACCCCCCTACGACTCCCGCACCGCCTGTACCTCCAGCTCCACCCTCAGCGTCGTGCCGATCGCCGCCACACCCGTCTGCACCACCTGGTTGTAGTTCATCGCGAAGTCCTCCCTCCGCAGTTCCGCCGTCGCGTGGAACGCCGCCCGCAGGCCGCCCCACGGGTCCGGGCCCGTGCCCGAGTAGGCGAGGTCGAGGTCGACTTCGCGTACCACGCCCCGCATCGTCAGCGAGCCGTGCACCGTCCAGCGGTCCGGGCCGCTCGGGGTCAGGGCGTGGCTGCGGTAGGCGATCTCCGGGTACTGGGCCGCGTCCAGGAAGTCCGGGGAACGCAGGTGCTTGTCCCGCAGGGCGTTGCCCGTGTCGATGGACGCCGTCTGGATCCGCGCCTCGACGCGCGAGTCCGTCAGCCGCGCGCCGATGTCGATGCAGCCGCCGAAGTCCGTGAAGCGCCCCCGCACGCTCGAGATCCCCAGATGCTGAGCCACCGCCCCCACCGACGAGTGCGCCGCGTCGATCGACCACGTCCCCGGCGGCGGCAGCTCCGTGCCGCCCTGCCGGGACAGCACCACCGTGCCCGCCTCCGCCCGGCCGCTCGCCGTGACGATCGCGGTGGACGCGGCGGGCGCGTACCCCATCGCCGTCACGATCACCGTGTACGGCCCCGGCGCCAGCGCCGCGTCGCTGCGCACCGACCCGTCCGCGTCCGCCGCCGCCCGCAGTATCTGCGCGCCCGTCATGTCCGTCACCGTGACCACCGCGTGCTGGACCGCCCAGCCGTCCCGCGTGCGTACCTGTGCCTGCAGTCCCATCCCGTTTCTCCTTGCGAAAAAGTGCGGAGGCGGCAGGCCGTCCCCTGCCCGCCGCCCCCGGCCCCGCAGCCGCCTCCGCTAAGAGCGCCTCCGGGGGGTCTGAACTACTCGCCCGCGTGGGCGAGTTCGATGTCGTGGCCGTCGACTCCGCGTCCGGCCACCGTCAGCGCGGCGGCGGTCGGCGGGTACCCGGTCGCCACGACCGTGTACTCCCCCGCGTCCAGGTCGGCGAAGGCGTACGCCCCGTCCTCGCCCGTCGTCGCCGTGGCGGCCACGTTCCCGGCCGCGTCCACCAGCGTCACCCGGGCGTCGGCCAGCGGACGCCGGTCCGCGCCCGCTCGTACGACGCCCTGGACCAGCGCGCCCGCCGCCAGGACCGCTTCGATCCGGGTGACGCCCTGGCCGCCGATCTCCACCGGGAGCGCCAGCGGCCGGAACGCGGTCGCGTTCACGGCGACCGTCACCGCGCCCGGGACCAGCTCGGCGAAGGCGAAGCCGCCGTCCTGGCCGGACTTCCCGGTGGCCAGCACATCGCCTCGTACGTCCGTGACGACGACCATCGCGCCTTCCACCGGCGCCCCGTCGTGGGCGGCCAGTACCGTTCCGGCCAGGCCGCTCGTGCCGACGAGGAGGATGTCGTACGCCAGTCGCTCCTCGCCCACGACCACCGTCGACGCCTGCGGCTGGAAGCCGTCGGCGGAGGCGATCAGGACGTACGACCCGGCGCCCGGGGCGTCCAGCGCATAGCCGCCGTCCGGCTGGGCGACCGAGCGGCCCAGCTGCCGGCCCGCCGGGGAGATCAGCGTGACCGCCGCCCCGGGGACCGCCACGCCCTCGGCGCCGCGCACCGTGCCGTGCAGGGGTATGCCGCCGGGGGAGGCGAGCACCGGCTGCACGCCGGCCACGTCCGTAGCCGTAGTCGTAGCGGCCGTCGCCGTCGCCGTCTCCGCGACAGCCTCCGCCGCCGGAGAGCCGACGACTTCCGCCGCCTCTTCCGTCTCCGCCGCGTTGCTCTTCAGCGCGACCTCCTTGATGAACAGCGTCACCAGGAAGGCAAGCAGCGCGAAGGGCGCCGAATAGAGGAAGACGTCGCCGACTCCGTGCCCGTACGCGCTCTCCATCACCGTGCGGATCGGGGCCGGCAGCTTGTCCAGGTCCGGGATGCCGCTGCCGCCCGCGCCGCCGTTGGCCATCGCCGCGCCCTGCGGGCCGAGTTCGGTCAGGCCGTCCTTGACGTAGTGGGCGACCCGGTTCGCCATGACCGCGCCCAGCGCCGAGACGCCGATCGCGCCGCCCAGCGAACGGAAGAAGGTGACGACCGAGCTGGCCGAGCCGAGGTCCTCCGGCGCCACCTGGTTCTGTGTGCAGAGCACCAGGTTCTGCATCATCATGCCCAGGCCCAGGCCCAGGACGGCCATGAAGGCCGCGATATGCCAGTACTCCGTGTCGTACCGCATCGTGCCGAGCAGTCCGAGGCCCGCCGTCACCAGCACGCCGCCGCTGACCAGCCAGGCCTTCCAGCGGCCGGTCCTGGTGATGATCACGCCCGACAGGGTCGAGGAGAGGAACAGGCCCGCGATCATCGGGATGGTCATCACGCCGGACATCGTCGGCGACTTGTCCCGCGCCAGCTGGAAGTACTGGCTGAAGAACACCGTGCCCGCGAACATCGCGACGCCGACGAAGAGCGAGGCCAGCGAGGCGAGGGCGATCGTGCGGTTGCGGAACAGCCGCAGCGGGATGATCGGCTCGCTCGCCTTCGACTCGACGAGCAGGAAGACCGCTCCGAGCAGGACCGTGCCGCCGAGCATCGCGTACGTCTGCCAGGACAGCCAGTCGTACTTGTCGCCCGCGAAGGTCACCCAGACCAGCAGCAGCGAGACCGCCGCGCTGATGAAGAACGCGCCCGCCCAGTCGACCTTGACCTGCCGCTTCACGACCGGGAGCTTCAGGGTCTTCTGGAGCACGACCAGCGCGATGATCGCGAAGGGCACGCCGACGTAGAAGCACCAGCGCCAGCCGAGCCAGTCGGTGTCGGTGATGACGCCGCCGAGCAGCGGGCCGCCGACGGTCGCGACGGCGAAGGTCGCGCCGAGGTAGCCGCTGTACCGGCCGCGCTCGCGCGGCGAGATCATCGCGGCCATGATGATCTGCGCGAGGGCGGTGAGACCGCCGACTCCGATGCCCTGGACCACGCGGCAGGCGATGAGCATCCCGGTGCTCTGGGCGAGACCGGCCACGACCGAGCCGGCGACGTAGATCACCAGGGCTATCTGGACCAGCAGCTTTTTGGAGAAGAGGTCGGAGAGCTTGCCCCACAGCGGGGTGGTCGCGGTCATCGAGAGCAGCGCCGCCGTCACCACCCAGGTGTAGGCGGACTGGCCGCCGCCGAGGTCGGTGATGATCTCCGGCAGGGCGTTGGAGACGATCGTCGAGGAGAGGATCGCGACGAACATGCCGAGCAGCAGCCCGGACAGCGCCTCCATGATCTGGCGGTGAGTCATCGGGGCGCCGTCGGCGGAGGATCCTCCCCAGTGCTTGGCGTGGCCGCCCCGCACACCGGCCGGTGTGGTCGTAGCCATGAACTTCCTTTGCGTCTGCGTCTTTCGAAGGCCCTCGAAGGCTTTTGGAAGGCTGTCGAGGCCCCCGAGCTCTATGCGGGTGTACGGGCAGCGTGGGCCCGGCAGTCTCCGACGGAGTCCCGCAGGCGGGCCAGCGCCGCGTTGAGCTGGGCGACCTCTTCGTCGGACCAGTCCTTGAGGTAGTGGGCGAACATGTCCGTGATCCGGCGACCGAGGTCGTCGAGCATGTCCTCGCCCGAGGGGGTGAGCCGCAGGATGCGCGAGCGCCGGTCGTCCGGGTCGGGCGAGCGCTCGATCCAGCCGCGCTCCACGACATGCGCCACATGGCGGCTGGTCACCGACATGTCGACGGCCAGCAGCTCGGCGAGGCGGCTCATCCGCATCTCTCCGTACCGGCCGACGAGGGCCAGCACGGCCGCCGATCCGGAGGGGCACTCAAGGGGCAGCGCCCGCGAGAGACCTCTTTTCACGGCGCCCACAGCGCTGATCTGGCGGGCCAGTTCCTCGTACCGACTCCGATCGGCCATGGGCACCCCCGAGACATCTTGTTGCTTAGGGCAACCATAGAAGCTATTGGTTGCTACAGGCAAACGAAATCGGGCGAGCGGGAGTAAAGGAACCCCAAAGGCTGTCTCCAGGCCCGGTCAATCGGGGTCATGGGCCGGTCATGGCCTGATCGGCGGCCCTCTGGCGCCCGCGGACGCGCACCCGGGTGCGTGCCCGGGGTTGGGCCGGGTAAGGGGGGTTCGCTAGGGTCCTGCTCCATGGCACACAACCCCCATGCTCCCCAAGGCCAGGGCCCCGAGGGCAACTACGACCCCGCGGGCAGCACCCAGATGTTCCGCGCCTTCGTCGACGAGGCCGCGCCCCAGGGCCGGCAGGCGGCCCCCGCCGCCCGGTCGGGCTCGCGCGTCGGGCTGATGCTCGGCGTCGTCGCGGCCATCGCGATCCTCGGCGCGGTCGCCTGGCTCGCACTCGGCTAGACGGCCATACGGCTATACGGCTGGACAGCCAGGCGCGTCATGGCTGTCGCCTTGGCCGCCGTCTTGGCTCGGCCGCAGCTGGCGCCTATAGGCCGCAGCTGGGGCCTATAGCGCTCTGACGCCTATAGACGCTGCGACGCCTATAGCGCGTCGGAGCGTCTACGGGTGCTCCCGGCGCGTCACTTCCATACGGCCGTGACGTCCTGGGTCTCGATGTGCATGCCCAGCGGCACCCGCCAGGCGTCCACACAGACGGTGTACGCCTGCTTCCGCGTCGATCTCGCGGCGATCGGTGCGGGCAGCGGCTGCGCCGACTCGACCGTCGCCCAGTCGGTGCCGAGCAGGCCGATGATGTGCGTCGCGAAGGTGACCGTCCCCGAGGCCACGGCGGAGCCGCCGGTGTTGCGGAACTCCACGGTCACCTTCTCGCACCATCGCTCGTCGAGCGCCGCGCGGACCGGCTCGCCGAGCGCGAGCACGGCGGGTCCGGGCGGTGGGGGCGTGGGCTTCGGCTTGGGCTTCGGTGTGGGCTTTGGCGTCGGGGTGGGCTGGGGCGTCGGACCGGGGTCGGGCGTCGTGCCCGGAGCGGGCGCGGGCTTCTCCGGCGCCGGTCCGCCGGGACTGCCCGTGCTTCCCGCACCTCCGGAGCTTCCCGTGGTGCTTCCGCCGCCTTCGCCGCTCCCGCTGTCCGCGTCGCCGCCGCTCGGCACGGCGGGCAGGCCGCCCCCGTCCGACGTCCGCGGCTTGCCCGGCGTTCTGCCTCCTGAGTCGCCGGACGCGTCCGAGCCCTCCGAGGCGGTCGTGCCGTCCAGCGGCACCAGCTCGACCTTCCCCTTCGGCGGCACGGCAGCCGTGGGCGCCCCCTCGGGCGTGGACCCCGCTCCGCCGACCGCCACATAGCCGTCGCCGCTGCCGCCGCACGCCGTGAGCGCCCCGCCGAGGCAGAGCGCGACCGCGAGCGCTGTTCCGTGGCGTCCTCGTCGCATCGCGCCAGTGTGTCTGACGCTCCGTCAATTAGGAACCCTCAGAGGAATCCACAGGACCCTCGAGCGGAGTCCCGCCGGGACGAGCTGAGGGCCGGCGACGAGCGCCGGCCCCCGGCCTCAGTCCGAGATCAGGCCCTCCCGCAGCTGCGCCAGCGTCCGCGTGAGCAGCCGCGACACGTGCATCTGCGAGATGCCCACCTCTTCGCCGATCTGCGACTGCGTCATGTTGGCGAAGAAGCGGAGCATGATGATCTGCCGCTCCCTGGGCGGGAGTTTGGCGAGCAGCGGCTTGAGCGACTCGCGGTATTCGACGCCCTCCAGCGCCGAGTCCTCGTAGCCCAGGCGGTCCGCCAGCGAGCCCTCGCCGCCGTCGTCCTCAGGGGAGGGCGAGTCCAGCGAGGACGCGGTGTAGGCGTTGCCGACGGCGAGGCCGTCGACGACGTCCTCCTCCGACACCCCGAGCACCGCGGCCAGTTCGGGCACGGTCGGCGAGCGGTCGAGCTTCTGGGCGAGCTCGTCGCTGGCCTTGGTGAGCGCGAGCCGCAGCTCCTGGAGCCGGCGCGGAACGCGCACCGACCAGGAGGTGTCGCGGAAGAAGCGCTTGATCTCGCCCACGACCGTCGGCATCGCGAACGTCGGGAATTCCACGCCCCGTTCGCAGTCGAATCGGTCGATCGCCTTGATCAGGCCGATCGTGCCGACCTGGACGATGTCCTCCATCGGCTCGTTGCGGCTGCGGAAGCGGGCCGCCGCATACCGGACGAGAGGGAGATTGAGCTCGATGAGGGTGTCGCGCACATAGGTGCGCTCCGGGCTGTCGGCGGTTGCTTCGGATCCCTCGGAGTCCAGCGCGCGAAGCCGCAGGAACAGGGAGCGGGACAGAGTGCGGGTGTCGATGGCTTCCGAGCTGTCAGGCACGACAGGCGCGGGTGCGCTCTTGGCGAGCGTGAGCACCTTCGAGCTGCCCTGTTCTGCGGACATGCCACCCCCTTGAGGTCGCGGGACGGTCGCGGCGGCCGCGACCATCGGAGGAACGCAGCCTCCACCTGAATACCGGAGGCGGAGCTGCGGCAAACGCGGTTCCAGCAGAATGTCACATGTCGGCAACACGCTGAAGTGACATGTCGACAAGTATCAGGCGAAACTCCGCAGGAAACAGGGGGTCTGTGGGTTTTTGACTGCCCGTTAAGGCCCTTGAACGGTCTACCCGTTACAGCTACGCCTCGATCCTATTTGCGGATCGAAGTCGTGCGAAGCTCCTGGCCAGAAGTCTTGACACGTGCATCTGCGAGACGCCCAGCTCCTGGCTGATCTGAGATTGCGTCAGATTATTGTAGTAACGCAGCATCAGAATGCGCTGCTCGCGCTCGGGCAGCTGCACCAGAAGGTGGCGTACGAGATCGCGGTGCTCGACCCCGGCCAGCGCCGGGTCCTCGTAGCCGAGCCGGTCCAGCAGCCCCGGCAGTCCGTCGCCCTCCTGGGCCGCCTCCAGGGACGTCGCGTGGTACGAGCGGCCCGCCTCGATGCAGGCCAGCACCTCGTCCTCGCCGATCTTCAGTCGCTCGGCGATCTCGGCGGTCGTCGGGGAGCGGCCGTGAGCGGTCGTCAGGTCCTCGGTGGCGCCGTTGACCTGCACCCAGAGCTCGTGCAGCCGGCGCGGCACATGGACGGTCCGTACGTTGTCGCGGAAGTACCGCTTGATCTCGCCGACGACCGTGGGCATCGCGAAGGTCGGGAACTGCACCCCGCGGTCCGGGTCGAACCGGTCGATCGCGTTGATCAGTCCGATCGTGCCGACCTGGACGACGTCCTCCATCGGCTCGTTGCGGGAGCGGAACCGGGCGGCGGCGTACCGCACCAGCGGCAGATTCGCCTCGATCAGCGCCCCGCGCACCCGGGAGTGCTCCGGCGTGCCCGGCTGAAGGCCCTTCAGCTCGCCGAAGAGGACCTGGGTGAGGGCGCGGGTGTCAGCGCCCCTGCTCTGCGTTCTGGCGGGCGCTGGCGGGTCGTCCGGTCGCTCGTTCTGGGGCGGCACCTGAGGCGCTGTACTGGCCGGCACGGTCACGCCACCCCTTTGCGGTCAACATCATGCGGTCAACTTCGGTCAACTCATCCGTCAAAAGCGGTCATAGCATCACAAGACATGTGCACTGTGTGCAAGCACCCGATAACACCGTGTTGAAGGCCAAAAGGCAGGACGCCGCACGGGCAGTTCGGGGTCCGGATACGGGGGCGGGCAGCGGAAAGCCCCCCGCCGCGGAGGCGAGGGGCTGGGGCCCGAGAGGGGGCCGGGGGATCAGAAGGGGATCAGAACTCGTAGTCGGCGATCACCCACGTGGCGAACTCACGCCACTGTGCGGCGGCCGCCTGATGGGCCGGATGCTCGATATAGCGCTTCAGGGCGTCCTGGTCGGCGACCGCGGAGTTGATCGCGAAGTCATAGGCGATCGGCCGGTCCGTGATGTTCCAGGCGCACTCCCAGAACTCCAGCTCGGGGACGGTTCCGTCCAGCGCCTGGAAGGCCGCCACGCCGGCCGCCACACGCGGCTCGTCGCGGTCGACGCCCTCGTTGAGCTTGAAGAGGACCAGATGGCGGATCACGGTGGGCTCCTAACTCACGAGCTCGGTCGATTCGCGAGCTCGGTCAGTTCACGGGCTCGGTCGGTTCACGGGCTCGGTCAGTTCACGAGCTCGGTCATGAACTCTCCGACGCTCTGGGCGGCGCTCGAAATGCCCTCGAACCCTACCTGGACCAGGTCGGCGGCCCTGGCCGGGGACGTGATGATCGTGTACAGGATGAAGACGGCGACGACGTACAGAGCGATTTTCTTCGTTTGTACCAACTGTCCCTGCCTCCCCAGCCGTCCCCTGCGCATCCGTCGCGTGAGTCTAGCCGAGCCGTTTTCGGGTCCAAGAGGCTGGCCGTCGCCCTCTTCGCCGGCCCGTGTTCGAGTGCTCCGGCGGCGGCCCGCCGGGTCCTCCTCGCGCGCGTTCTCGCAGGCGCGCGCGAAGAGCCGGGCGCATGCGAAGGGGCCCGACGCGATGCGCCGGGCCCCTTCGAAGAGAGCGGTAGCGGAGGGATTTGAACCCTCGGTGACTTGCGCCACACTCGCTTTCGAGGCGAGCTCCTTCGGCCGCTCGGACACGCTACCGGGAGAGAGCTTAGCCCAAGGTGGGCCGTGCTCTGAAATCGGTATCGCCGCCCGGTCGCGCAGCGGTCTCCCAGGGACCTGTCAGCGGTCCCGGAAGAAGGCCGTCAGCTGCTGGGAGCACTCCTGCTCCAGCACGCCGAGCACGACCTCGGGCCGGTGGTTGAGCCGCCGGTCCCGTACGACGTCCCAGAGCGAGCCGACCGCGCCGGCCTTCTCGTCCCGCGCGCCGTAGACCACCCGGCCCACGCGGGACTGCACGATCGCGCCGGCGCACATCGTGCACGGCTCCAGCGTGACCACGAGCGTGCAGTCGGACAGCCGCCACTCGCCCAGGCGCTCGGCGGTCCTGCGGATCGCCAGCACCTCGGCGTGCGCCGTCGGGTCGCCCGTCGCCTCGCGCTCGTTGTGCCCGGACGCGAGCAGCGTGCCGTCGGCGGCCAGCACGACGGCCCCGACCGGCACGTCGCCGGCGAGCGCGGCCCGCTCCGCCTCGTCCAGGGCGAGCCGCATCGCCGCCCGCCACGGGTCGCGCACGGGGTCGGGCGCGGACGGCGGCGCCGGATCGGATGCGGGATCCGGCGCCGTCGGCGAGCTGGACACGGGCTCCGCGGCCGCGGCGGACGCGGAGCCCGGCGCCGGCCGGGGCGCGGATTCAGATGCCGGGCCGGTCACTAGCGAACGGCCTCCAGCACGTCCGCAGCGCCCAGCGCCTCCGCGATCTCCGGCAGCGCGTCCGTGTCCAGCGCCCGCAGCTCGCTCTCCGACAGACCCAGATCCCGCAGGATCTCCAGGTCGCCGACGGGGCCCGAGGGCACGGACTCGCCGGCCGCGGCCGACCCGCCGTCCCCGTCACCGTCTTCGTCGTCCTCGTCCGGCTCCCCGTCCTCCGTGCCGTCGAGGTCCAGCGCGTCCAGGTCGTCGGCCGGGTCGTCAGACTCCCCGCCGAGCAGTTCGTTGGTGAGGATCTCCCCGTACGAGGAGCGCGCGGCCGCGGCCGCGTCGGAGACGTAGATCCGAGGGTCCTCCTCGCCCTCGACCCGGACGAGACCGAACCATGCGTCCTCCTGCTCGATGAAGACGAGCACCGTGTCCTCGTCGACCGAGGCCTCACGGGCCAGGTCGGTCAGGTCCGACAGCGTCTCCACATCGTCGAGCTCTGTGTCGCTCGCTTCCCACCCGTCTTGAGTGCGCGCGAGCAGTGCGGCGAAGTACACCGTGACTCTCCCACTGATCAGAGGTGTGACGACCGGCGGTGCGCTTGGTCGGCCCCGCCCACTCGGAATCGTGGCAGAAACCTGGCGATTGCGAGAGGTCTTCCGTCGTTGCGTCGGCCACCAGTTCTCACGAGGGGGGCGACGGGCCGCGTCTCGACTACCAGCGGAAGGTCCGCATACGCATCTGCTGGCGCATCCTGGCCGCGCGCGCCTTGCGGGGCTGGACGCGGTCGCGGAGGGCCTTCGCCTCGTTCAGCTCGCGGAGAAACTGGGCGCGCCGCCGCCTGCGCTCGGCCTCGCTCTCGGGCGCCTGGCCGGGCGACGGGTCGCGCGACTGGTCGGGCGCCTGGTCGTGCTTGGACTCCGGCTGCTGCTCAGGCATCGGCCACCACCACCCCACGGCTGAATCCCGTATGCCTCCACTGCCTCCACCTTCCCTCCAGACCCAGGGTTGAAGCTAGCCGGGCTACTGTTGACGGCATGCGGATCCACGTTGTCGACCACCCGCTGGTGGCTCACAAACTCACCACTCTGCGCGACAAGCGCACCGACTCCCCGACCTTCCGGCGGCTCGCCGACGAGCTGGTCACCCTGCTCGCGTACGAGGCCACCCGGGATGTGCGCACCGAGCAGGTCGACATCGTGACCCCGGTGACCGGGACGACCGGCGTGAAGCTGTCGTACCCGCGCCCGCTGGTGGTGCCGATCCTCCGGGCCGGCCTGGGCATGCTCGACGGCATGGTGCGGCTGCTGCCGACCGCCGAGGTGGGCTTCCTCGGGATGATCCGCAACGAGGAGACGCTGGAGGCGTCGACGTACGCGACGCGGATGCCGGAGGACCTCTCCGGCCGCCAGGTCTACGTCCTCGACCCGATGCTGGCCACCGGCGGCACGCTGGTCGCGGCGATCCGCGAGCTGATCAAGCGCGGCGCGGACGATGTGACGGCGGTCGTGCTCCTGGCGGCGCCGGAGGGCGTCGAGGTGATGGAGCGCGAGCTCGCGGGCACGCCGGTCACCGTGGTCACCGCCTCGGTCGACGAGCGCCTGAACGAGCACGGGTACATCGTGCCGGGGCTGGGCGACGCGGGAGACCGCATGTACGGAGCGGCGGAGTAGGCGCGAAGCCGCTCGTCGGACGCGGTCGTCGGACGCGCTCGTCAGACGCCGAGAGCTCTGCCCCGGACCCCTGATGCGGGGGTCCGGGGCAGAGCTCTGTCGGGCTCGGCGCGTCGCCGGGCCTCGGCACGCCTCCCAGCCGGGCGTCAGCACGCCACGTTTCCCAGCCGGGTGTCAGCGCACTCCGCAGCGGCGGCGGCTCAGCACGCTCTGCGGCCGCGGCTCAGTACTCTCCGGCTCAGAGCTTCCGGCTCAGCACTTTCCGGTGGGCGCCGGGACCGGCTTGGCCAGGACCGCGAGCGCCGCGTCCGCCTGCCTCTTCGTCTCGAAGTCCTTGAACGCCGTCCCCAGGATCAGGTCGACGTCCGCGGTCTTGCGCGCGTCCGTCTTCAGCTGGGCGCCCCGCACCTGCGTCGTCAGCACCGCGAACGCGCCCTCGTGCGACTTGGGCGAGCCCAGCAGCACCCCGGCGCCCTCGACCTTCTTGTCGTACGCCGCCGGAGCGTTGCCGACCTTGCCGATGGCGAAGCCGCGCTTCTTCAGCTCGTCGGCCGCCGACTTGGCAAGACCGCTGCGCGGCGTCGCGTTGTAGACGTTCACCGTGATCTGGCTCGGCTTGGGCGGCGGGGGCGCGGCGGAGGCCGCCGCGGCCGGTCTGCAGTCGCCCTTCTGGGCGCCCGCCGCGGTCTTCTCGTCGTCGCCGCCGAAGACGTCGATGAGCTGCAGCGTTCCCCAGCCGCCCAGCCCCAGCACGACCAGGGCGGCGACGGCTGCGACAGCGATTCTGCCGAGGCTGCGCGGTCGTCGCATTCGTGGGTACTTGTCGCCCGTGATGCGGTACTTTCCGCCCATGCCGGGGGGAGTGAGCATGCTCATGGGCGCAGCGTAGTGCGGCCCGGCGCGGATGCCTACTAAATGATCAATAGATTGCGTCCGTCCGGTCCGTAAAGAGCCCGAAAGGGTCAGTCGCCGGATCGGTCACCTGGGTCTTCGCCGTCGTGTCGGGCGGTCGCCAGGGCCGGTCGCCGGGCGGGCGACCCGAGGCCTCAGCCCAGCTCGAGCACGCGCGCGTGCAGCACTTGGCGCTGTTGCAGCGCCGCCCGCACCGCGCGGTGCAGACCGTCCTCCAGATAGAGGTCGCCCTGCCACTTCACGACATGGGCGAAGAGGTCGCCGTAGAACGTGGAGTCCTCCGCGAGCAGCGTCTCGAGATCGAGCTGGCCCTTGGTGGTCACGAGCTGATCGAGGCGGACCGGGCGCGGCGCGACATCCGCCCACTGTCGGGTGCTTTCCCGGCCGTGGTCGGGATACGGCCGCCCGTTTCCGATGCGCTTGAAGATCACACGGAAAGCCTACCGGTCAAGGGGCTGTCGGCGCAGCCACGCGGCCGCGGTGCAATGCTGGGCAAATCGCCCCAGAGTGGAACAATGTCCCAAGATTGAGGGCCTCATGAGCACCAGTGAACAGCCGTCGAAGACCGAACAGCCCGCGCAGGCCCCTCCCTCGGCGCTGCCGCAGCCCGCGCTGGAGATCGCCGCCGGGTACGCCTTCGCCGGCCCCGCGCTCGACCTCGGCGCGCTGCTCTGGGACGGCCAGTGCCACGGCGACGCCCAGATCCGCATCCCGCTGTCCATGCTCAACCGGCACGGTCTGGTCGCCGGGGCGACCGGCACCGGCAAGACGAAGACCCTCCAGCTGATCGCCGAGCAGCTCTCCGCGGGCGGCGTGCCCGTCTTCCTCGCCGACATCAAGGGCGACGTCTCGGGCGTCCTCGCGCCCGGCGAGGCGAACGACCGGGTCCGCGAGCGCGCCGGGCAGGTCGGGCAGGAGTGGACGGGCGCGGGGTTCCCGTGCGAGTTCTACGGGCTCGGCGGCATCGGCCCCGGCATTCCGCTGCGGGCGACGGTCACCAGCTTCGGACCCGTGCTGCTCTCCAAGGTCCTCCAGCTCAACCAGACGCAGGAGCAGTCGCTCGGGCTGATCTTCCACTACGCCGACTCCAAGGGCCTGGAGCTGGTGGACCTGAAGGATCTGCGGGCCGTGGTCGCCTTCCTGGTGTCGGACACCGGCAAGGCCGAGCTCAAGAACATCGGCGGGCTCTCCACGGCCACGGCCGGGGTGATCCTGCGCTCGATCACGGCGTTCGAGCAGCAGGGGGCGGGGGGCTTCTTCGGGGAGCCGGAGTTCGACACGAGCGAGCTGCTGCGCACGGCGCCGGACGGGCGGGGACTCGTCTCCGTACTGGAGCTGCCCGCCGTGCGGGACAAGCCGCAGCTCTTCTCGACCTTTCTCATGTGGCTGCTGGCGGACCTCTTCAACGACCTGCCGGAGGTCGGCGACGTCGACAAGCCGAAGCTGGTCTTCTTCTTCGACGAGGCGCATCTGCTGTTCAACGGGGCGTCGAAGGCGTTCTTGGAGTCGATCACGCAGACGGTGCGGCTGATTCGCTCGAAAGGGGTCGGCGTCTTCTTCGTCACGCAGACGCCCAAGGACGTCCCCGGGGACGTGCTGGCGCAGCTCGGCAACCGGGTGCAGCACGCGCTGCGCGCGTTCACGCCCGACGACGCGAAGGCGCTCAAGGCGACCGTGCGGACCTTCCCCAACTCCGGGTACGACCTGGAGGAGGTGCTGACGCAGCTCGGGACGGGCGAGGCGGTGGTCACCGTGCTGAGCGACAAGGGCGCGCCGACGCCGGTGGCGGCGACCCGGCTGCGGGCGCCGCAGTCGCTGATGGGGCCGATCGAGGCGGGCGCGCTGGACGCGGCGGTCAAGGGCTCGCCGCTGTACGCGCGCTATGCGCAGGCCGTCGACCGGGAGTCGGCGTACGAGAAGCTGACGGCGGAGCAGCATGCCGCGGAGGCGGCGGCGGAGAAGGCGGCGCGCGAGGCGGACGAGGCGGCCGCGGTCGAGAAGGCGACGAAGGCGACGACGGCGACGGAGGCCGCGTCGCGGCGGCCGAAGAAGGAGGAGTCGCTCACCGAGCAGGTCGTGGGCAGCGGGATCTTCACATCGCTGGCGCGGTCGATCGGGACGCAGCTGGGGCGGGAGATCTCGCGGTCGGTCTTCGGAACGGCGAGGCGGCGCCGTTAGTGGGGCGGCGCCGCCTCGGCAGCGAGCGGGCTGAGCGAGCCGAGCGGTCTCGGCGGCAGGGCGGTGTCGGCAGTGGGACGGAGGTTCGAACCCCCGCCCCACCCCTCCCCGAACACCCCTGACGGACCGGAGGCGACGCCCCCGGGCCCAGTGGCCGCTCTGCGGTGCTGCTCGTTCCGTGCTGCGTGTGTCTCCGTGCTGCTGTGTTGCTGAGCTGCTCTGTGCTACTCGGTGACCTCGTGGCCGTGGCCGTCGTGCAGGCCGCCGCCGCTGCCCGCGTCGCCGTCCGTCGGGACCGTGGCGACCGGCTTGCGCAGCGAGCTGAGGTCGTGGGCGTAGGTGCCCACCGCGTTGGCGATGACGCCGATGTTCACCGCGAACGCCTTCATGTTCACGTTGCTCAGGTTGTCGCCGGCCGCGTGGTAGTTCGGGTCGTACGCCGTGCCGGCCGTGCCGCCGAACTTCTTCGCCTGGGCCTCGGTCTTGATGCCCTCCGCCCCGGTGAACGTGCCGCCGGAGGGGATGCCCACCTCGATGAACGGCCCGTAGTCTGAGCGGCCGGTGAAGTCCGTGCCCTCGTGCGGGGTGCCGCGCTTGTCGAGGAACTCGTTGATGTCGCGCTCGAGCTGAGCCGAGCCCGCCGGGCCGGGGCCCGCGCCGACGCCGTCGGAGTCGTCGCCGTCGTAGACGAAGAGCCCGTAGTTCGGCGAGGCGATCATGTCGAAGTTCAGGTAGAGCTTGATCTCCTTCTTGCCCAGCGAGCTCAGGTTGGCGACGTACGCCTCCGAGCCGAGCAGGCCGTTCTCCTCGGCCGACCACCAGGCGAAGCGGACCTTGTTGGCCGGGCGCTTCTCCGCCTTGGCCAGCTCCTCGGCGACCTCGAGCAGACCGGCGGAGCCGGAGCCGTTGTCGTTGATGCCGGGGCCCGCGGTGACCGAGTCGAGGTGCGAGCCGAGCATCACGGTGTTGGCGGCGTTGCCGCCGCGCGTCTCCGCGATGACGTTGTTGGTGACCCGCTTCTGCTGGAGCTGGCGGATCTCCAGCGAGAGGTTCACCGCGCCCTTGGCCAGGTCGGCGACGAGCTTGTCGCCCTCCGCCTTGGTGATGCCGCCGGTGGGTATCTTGCCGGTCGCCGGGTCGCCCAGGGTGCCGGAGAGCGCGCCCTCGGTGTTGTTGTAGATGACCGCCGCGGCCGCGCCGGCAGCCGCTGCGGCCGCCTGCTTCTCGCCGAAGGTGCAGCCGCCGCGCTTGATCAGCGCGATCTTGCCGGTGAACGTGCCGGAGGCGTAGTCGGTCGGCTCGCAGCCGGTCGTGTCGTCCACCGGAACGGCGACCAGGTCCGCCTTGATGCCGCCCACCGGAGTGGACTTGGTGTACGTCATCGCCTTGACTTCGACGTCGCGCGGCGCGGGCGAGAGCACGGAGAGCTTCTCGGCCTGCGTCTCGGTGTAGATGAAGTCGAACTGCTGGTACGACACGTCGTAGCCGTACTTCTTCAGCTGCTGGTACACGTACGCGGCTGAGGCGTCGTGCCCGAGCGAGCCGGCGGCGCGGTGGCCGTCGGTCGTGTCGGCTATCTGCTGGAACTTCTTCAGGTGCTGGAAGGCGTCCTTCGAGGACGACTTCCCCACCAGCTTCTTCGCCAGCTTCGACGCGTCCTTGGCCGCCTGCTTGGCAGGGTCCTGCCGGTGCGCGGCGGAGGGGGAGGCGGAGGCCAGCATGAGCGGGGTCGCGAGTGCTGCTGCGGCCAAGGTGGCCACGGCTCTGCGATGAGATGCCTTCACAGAGGTCCTTCCCGGTGCGAACGTAGGTGGATGGGAAGTTAGCGATCTCTGCGTGCTCTGTGAACACTTGTGCCGTAACTCACTGCTCAATTCATCGCATTGACACCGGGAGGCGGACCGTCCGCTTCAACACGCGGTTGATCAGGCCTTCTTCGCGGCTTTCGCGGCCCGTTTCATCTCCTGCTTGTGGGCCCGCACCTTGGCCAGCGACTCGGGTCCGGTGATGTCGGCGGCCGAGCGGTAGGCGCCCTGCTCGCCGTACGCGCCTGCCGCCTCGCGCCAGCCCTCGGGCTGTACGCCGTACTGCTTGCCGAGCAGCGCCAGGAAGATCTTCGCCTTCTGCTCGCCGAAGCCGGGCAGGGCCTTGAGCCGCCCCAGCAGCTCGGCGCCGCTCGCCGCGTCCTGCCAGACGGCGCTCGCCTCGCCGTCGTACTCGTCGACCAGGTACTGGCACAGCTGCTGGATCCGCTTGGCCATCGACCCCGGGTAGCGGTGGACGGCCGGCTTCTCCTTCAGCACCTCGCCGAAGGCGTCGGGGTCGGACTCGGCGATCCGCGCGGCGTCCAGGTCGTCGGCGCCCATGCGCTGCGCGATCGTGTACGGGCCCGAGAACGCCCACTCCATGGGGACCTGCTGGTCCAGGAGCATCCCCACGAGGGCGGCGAGCGGGCTGCGGCCGAGGAGCTCGTCGGCCTCGGGCTGCTGGGCGAGATGAATCTGCGTACTCATGACACCGATGATCGCCCTGGGGCAGGCGCGCCGCCAGCGAGTCGCGGCCCGTCGGGGGGCCTCGGCGCTCAGGAGGCGGAGCGCACGGCGGGGGCGTCCGGCGTCGCCTTGGGCGCCGGGTCCGTGGCCGTTTCGGGTGCCGGGTCCGCGGTGGGCGCTGTGCGGAGCGGGACCTCCCGGATGAGCCAGGACACCGCGAACGCCGCCGCCGCGATGACCGCCGTGCCGGCCAGGACGGCGTGCAGCCCACCGGTCACCGCCGCCCGGAACGCCTCCCGCACCGGGTCCGGCAGCGCCAGCGCCAGCTCCGGCGTCAGCTGGCCCTCCCCGCCGGCGAGCCGCCGCGCCGCCTGCGGACCCAGGTCGCCGCTGAGGCTGTCCGCCGTCCGGCTCGTGTACGCCGCGCCCAGCAGGGCGACGCCGAGCGAGCCGCCGATGGTGCGCAGCAGGGTGACGGTCCCGCTGGCCGCGCCCATGTCGCGCGCATCGGCGCTGTTCATCGTGATGATCGTGGTGCTCTGCAGGAGCAGGCCCATGCCGACGCCGATGAGCAGGGTGAGTCCGGAGGCCAGGGCGACGGCGGTGTGCACGTCGAGCAGCAGCAGGACGAGCGCGCCCAGGGTCGTCGCCGCGCCGCCGACGATCGGGTAGCCGCGGTAGCGGCCGTTGCGGCTGATCAGGTGACCGGTCGTGAGCTGCGCGCCGAGCATGCCGAACAGCATCGGCAGCAGCAGCATCCCGCTGGCCGTCGGCGACAGGCCCTTGACGAACTGGAGGTAGAGGGGGACGAAGTTGGTCGCGCCGAGCATGACCGCGCCGGCCAGGAAGCTCAGCAGCTGGGCGACGGAGAAGTTGCGGTCGCGGAAGAGGCGGGGCGGCACGACCGGCTCCTCGGCCCGCTGCTCGGCCTTCACGAAGGCCGCGGCCGCGAGGACGGAGACGGCGGCGAGGGCGAGGATCTGCGGCGAGGCCCAGCCGTAGCGCGTGCCGCCCCAGCCGGCCAGCAGGGTCAGCGCGACGACGGCGGCGGTCAGCAGGCAGACGCCCGCGTAGTCGATCCGGGCCTTGATCCGCTGGCGGGGCACGGCGACCCTCAGCCCGACGAGCAGCAGCGCCACGGCGCCGAGGGGCACGTTCACATAGAAGGTCCAGCGCCAGTCGAGGCGGTCGGTGAGGAAGCCGCCGAGCAGCGGGCCGCCGACGAAGGCCACCGGCATGATCGCGCCGATCATGGACTGGATCCTGCCGCCGTCCCTGGGCGCCACCAGCACCCCGATGATCGAGAGCGCGCCGACCATCAGCCCGCCCGCGCCGAAGCCCTGGACCGCGCGGAAGGCGATGAGCTGGCCCATGGTCTGGGCGAGCCCGGCGAGCACCGAGCCGGCCAGGAAGACGGCGATGGCCGCCATGAACGCGCCCTTGCGGCCGTACAGATCGCCGACCTTGCCCCAGACGGGCGTGGTCGCCGCGGCGGCCAGCAGATAGGCCGTCACCACCCAGGACAGCTGGTCGACGCCGCCGAGGTCGCCGGTGATGGTGGGGAGGGCCGTGCCGACGATCAGGCCGTCGAGCATGGCCAGAAACATCCCGAGGAGCAGCCCGAAGGCGCCGAGCCGGCGGAGTCCTGGGGCTGGTGCGAGGTCGGGTGCCGGGTCTGGGGGTGGTGCGAGGTCGGGTACCGCGCGGCCGGGCGGCGGGTCCGCGGGGGTCGTGTCGCCGGGTGTCGCCGGGGCCGGTGCGCGGTCGGTCGCCGCAAGGTCGGGCGGCGGGTCCGCGGGGGTTGCGTCGCCGGGCGTCGGCGGGTCCGGCGAGCGGTCGGTCGCCGCGCGGTCGGGTACCGGTCCCGGGGTCGGTGCGCTCTCGGGTGCCGCGCGGTCGGGCGGCGGGTCCGCGAGGCGCGCCTCCCCGTGCCTCGCCGGGTCCGCGCGGGTCGTGTCCCCGGCCTTCGCCGTGTCCGCGAGGTGCGCGTCCCCGTGGCTCGCCGTGTTCGCGCGGGTCGTGTCCCCGTCCCTCGCCGTGTCCGCGCGGATCGCCTCCCCGTCCCTCGCCCGGCCCGCGAAGCGCGCGACCCCGTCCCTCGCCGCGTCCCCCTTCACCCAGTGCCCCGCT
>NZ_JBFAYB010000123.1:0-21026 GCF_040681075.1 Streptomyces sp. NPDC051907
CGCGCTCCCGGCGGACGGCGAGCCGAAGCCGGCCGACGGCGACGCGACGGTCGGGGTCGGGGACGACGCGCCGAGCGTCGGCTCGTGCGCGCCGGGGGGCGGCGGGGGAGCGGCCGTACGAGCCCTTCCGCCCGCGCCCGCCACCCGCAGCCGGCTCTCGGCGTCGGCCGCCGAGATCCGGTCCGCCGGGTCCTTGCGCAGCAGGCCCGCGATCACCGGCGCGAGGTCGCCCGCCCTGCGCGGCGGGGGCAGCTCCTCGTCGACCACGGCCCGCAGGGTGCTCAGCGGGGTGTTCTGCCGGAACGGGGTGTTTCCCTCGACCGCCGCGTACAGCAGCACCCCGAGCGACCACAGGTCCGACTCGGGCCCCGGCGTGCGCCCGAGCGCCCGCTCCGGGGCGAGGAACTCCGGCGAGCCGATCAGCTCGCCCGTCATCGTCAGATGCGAGCTGCCCTCGACCGAGGCGATCCCGAAGTCGGTGAGCACCACGCGGCCGTCGTTGGAGATCAGCACGTTCGCGGGCTTGACGTCGCGGTGCAGCACCCCCGCCTCGTGCGCGGCGCGCAGGGCCGCGAGGATCTCCGCCCCGATGTGCGCGGCGCGCTGCGGCGGGAGAGGCCCCTCCGCGTCGAGCACGTCGGAGAGCGAGAGCCCGCGCACCAGCTCCATGACGATCCAGGGCCGGCCGTCCTCGGTCGCCACGTCGAAGACGGTCACCACATTGCGGTGCGAGACCCGGGCCGCGGCCCAGGCCTCCCGCTCCAGCCGTGCGTACAGCCGCTGGTCGTCGCCGCCGAGCGCGGCTGGCGCCCGGACCTCCTTGACGGCGACCTCGCGTCCCAGCACCTCGTCGCGGGCGCGCCAGACGATGCCCATGCCGCCCTCGCCCAAGGGGCTCAGCAGACGGTAGCGAGCCGCGATCAACCGCCCATTGCCCGGCACTTCGCTCACAGCGAGCCCCCATCGGTAGCAGAGCGACTACCCCAAGTTAGCTCACGCAAGAGCTGTTGCCGCCCCCTTCAACGCCAATCCGCACCCGATGGCGAGGACGATGCACGCGGTGCCGAGGGGCATCGCGCGGTGTGCCGCGGAGAACAGTCTGCCCTTGCGGCGGCTCCGGTCGGCGAGGAAGCGGGCCGCCCGGTCCCCGAACCGCACCGCGGCGAAGCCGGCGGCGCCGAGGGTGAGGGCCAGCCCGGCGCCGTACGCGAGGACCAGCAACAGCCCGAACCAGGCCCGTCCGAGAGCGGCGGCGCCGACGAGCACCACGACGGCGGAGGGGCTGGGGACGAGTCCGCCGGCGAAGCCGAGGAGGAGGGTGGAGCGGAGAGTGAGGGGGCCGTGGTGGTGGTGATGGTGCCCGTGCCCGTGGCTATGCCCGTGGCTGTGCCCGCTCGCGTGGCTGTGCCTATGCCCATGCTCGTGCCCGTGGCTGTGGCCGTCTCCGTGGTCGTGGGTGTGCTCGTGGCCCGCGGGCTCGCCCTCGGCCTTGTCCTGGCCCTTGTCCTTGCCCTCGTGGTCGTGCGAGTGACCGTGCCCATGGCTGTGACCGTGCCCATGACCATGACCATGACCGTGGCTGTGACCGTGCCCATGACCATGACCATGACCATGACCGTGGCTGTGACCATGTCCGTGCCCATGCCCATGGCTGTGCCCGTGCGCCCAGCCTCTGTTCCGCCACGCCCTGCGCACCAGCACCCCGCCCGCGACGGCCACCAGCGCGCCGCTCGCGACGCCCAGCCAGGAGACCACCGACGGGGCGGCCGCCGAGCCCGCCGAGATCAGCACGCCGAGCGCGAAGACCCCCAGCGTGTGCGTGACCGTCACCGAGGCGCCCAGCGAGAGGACGTCGCGCAGCGAGTTCCGCCCGCCCGCCGCCGCGGCCGCCGCCATCACCGTCTTGCCGTGGCCCGGCGCGAGCGCGTGCATCGCGCCGAGGACCACCGAGATCGCCAGGGCCAGAGCCGCGAAGCCCGCGTTCAGCTCGCGCCGGGACACCAGCTCCGTCAGCGCCTGCGTCCAGCGGTCAGCGCCGCGCGGCAGCACGGAGGGCGGCGTCGCCGCCTCCGTCTCAGGAGCCGCCGCCGCACCGCCCGGGGCCGCGGAGAGCTCCGCCGACCTGCTGTCCGGCGGAGAGGAGAGCTGGCCCTCCGGGTAGCGGCTCAGCCGCTGCGACGCCGACGTCTTCGGCACGTTGGACGCGGTGAGCGTCATCCGGTCGCCGCGGGCCGTGATCTCCCGCCACCCCGGCCCCTCGTCGCCGCCCGGCGCGCGGAAGCCGATCGTCTGCTCGCCCTGGGGGAGCGGCGCCGTCAGCCGGCACTCGACGCGGAGCGTCGCCAGACCCGCCTGCCCCGGGCGTACTTCGGCCCGGCCGGCGCCGGGCGTGAGCGGGGCCGGCCGCCGCCCGACGGTGACCTCGCCCTCCCGCGCCGCGTCCAGGCAGCGGGTCTTGGCCCACGCGGACAGCTCGTCGGGGGACAGCTCGCGGTCCCCGTCCCGGTCGATCGTGGAGCGCGCCTGCGCGGCGGGTATCTCCGCCAGGTCCTCGACATGGTCGACGCTCAGCAGACCGGGCGCGACGAGCAGCCCGTCGTAGCGGTTGACCGTGAAGTTGCCCAGGGGATGGGCGGCCGCCGTCCCCGCGGGCAGTACCGCGAGCGCAGCCGCCGCCGTCAGGACCGCCGCTGCGACGGCGGCCGTACGCCTCGCCATCACGCCTCCAACTCCTTCAGCGCGGCACGGGCCGCACGCGAGCCGGTCGGTGAGAAACCGGGGTTGACGTCCAGCGCGGCGGTCAGCGACCGCACGGCGGCGTCGTCGCGGCCCGCGGCGCGCTCGATCATGCCGCGGTGGTAGAGGAACAGGGCGTTGCGGCAGCCGTCCGGCGCGGACGTCTCGAGGTACGAGAGGGCCTCCTTCGAGCGCCCGTTGACGTGCAGCGCCCAGGCCAGCGCGTCCGCCGTGTGCACGGTCTCGCGCTGGTCCCACTCGGCGAGGGCCGCGCGCAGCGCCTGCGCCCGGTCGCCGTGGTCCGCGAGCGCGAGGGCGGTGTCCAGGTCGGTGTCCACGCCGTTCGCCTTGGCCAACTCGGTCCAGACGCCGATCAGTTCGTACTGCGCGCGGGCGTCGTCCTTGCGGCCCTGGGACTCGTACAGCTCGCCCAGCGCCACCAGCTGGCCCGGCAGCGGCAGCCGCTCCACCACGTCCTCCAGCCCGCGCCGGGCGGCCGCCGTGTCCCCGCGCGCGGCCTGGGCCCGAGCGCGGCCCTCCAGGGCCGGCAGATACCGGGGGTCGGCGCGCAGCGCGGCGGCGAAGTGCTCGAGCGCCCGGTCGTGCTTCCCCTGGCTCCACTCCAGCTGCCCGAGCGCCGTGGCCGTGTACGCCGTGTCGCCCGGCGTGGAGGCCGACTCCAGCGCCCGGCCGAGCGCCTCGCGGGCGCCCGCGATGTCCCCGCGCAGCTCCCGTACATACGCGTAGCGGGTGAAGACCGGGATGCCCGGGCGGCGGAGGTCCGCTTCCTCGGCCGCCTTCGACGCGTCCTCGTAGCGCCCCAGTTCGACGAGCGCGTCGATCCTGGAGGCGAGAGCCCGCTCGCCGTACGGGTTGATCTTCAACGCCGCGTCCGCCTCCCGCAGCGCGCCGCGGAAGTCGTGGCGCGCCGCGGCGAGCGCGGCACGCCCCGCGCGTGCCGCGTCGTTGTCCCGGGGCCGCAGCTCCAGCGAACGGGCCAGCGCCTTCTCGGCCTGCGGATACCGGGTCGGGTCGCCGTCGGTCCTGGCCTGCTCGACATAGGCGGCGCCCAGCGTCGCCCAGCCCCGGGAGTCCTCGGGCTGGGCGCGCAGGTGCGCCTGGAGGCCGGCGACGCCGCGGGCGAGGTCGCCGCCCGCGATCCGTTCGAACGGCGCGTCCGCCGCCGGCGCGGCGGCCCGGGTGCTCCCTGCGGCCTGGGGCGACTCGTCCGAGCTGCCGAGCCCTACGGCGGTCGCGGTGAGCACGACGGCCAGGGCCGCGGCGGGGAGGAGGACTCTCCGCACCCGCCCCGCGCCGGGCCGGGGGACGGGCCCCCGGTCCGCCGGCGCGGGGTCGCGGTCGGCTGCCGCGCTCGACCCTGGTTCCGTTCGCGGGGACATGTGTCGGTTCCTTTCGTTCGTCGCTGCGTCAGCGCCCGTGGCGGGGAGGATCAGGCGTACGGGCTGCGTCGACGCATCCGCCACCAGGTGAGGCCGAGGCCGATGAGCAGCACGCCCGCGCCGGCCGCGCCGGCCGAGGCGATCAGGACCGTGCTGTCGCCGCCGCCCGAGCCCGACGCGCCGCCGGTGAGCAGGCTGCGGCCCGTGTCCTGCGCGGTCTTGCCGTCGGTCTTGGCGAGCGGTCCGCGCGAGCCCGCGGTGGGGAGGGCGACATAGGGGAAGCTGCCGGTGAACTTCTCGTCGTTCTCGTCGACCGCGTCGCCCAAGTCGTTCTTCTGGCCGACCAGTTCGCCCTCGACGACCTGGAGCGCGATGTCCAGCACGTCGTCGGTCAGGCGTCGCCCGTTGGGGAATCCCGCGTTGTCGCCGTCGAGCACGCCCAGCCGCTTGGGCTCGTGGGCCGGCGGGATCGACGTGTTGAGCCGCAGGACCTCCGCCGGGCGGACGTGCGGCGGCTTGTTGAGCTTGTCGACGCCGGTCAGGAACACCGAGACGAGGTCGTTGCGCGGCTCGGCCGGGGCCTTGATCTTGTAGATGCCCTCGATGAGCTTCGGCAGCTCGGGCTTGGTGACCGAGTCGAGGAACTGGGCGTCCTCCCAGGGCGCCGAGGCGTTGAACTTGTCCTTGTCCTTGACCGGTATGACGACCTCGTTCACCAGCGGCATGCCGAGCCGGGACACCTGGGCCCAGTGGCCGCTCGCGCCCTTGCGCTGGGTGGTCGACCAGATGCCGACGATCGGCTGGCCCTTGGACTGGCGGATCTGGTCGGTCGGCACCTGAAGGGCGATGGAGTTGACGTTGTAGCCCTTGAGCGTGTCGTTGCCGACCTCGGAGAGGTCCGCGCCGTACAGCAGGTCGAAGACGCGCAGGTCGAGGAAGAAGGGGTCGTCGGCCTGGCCGGCGAAGACGGTGGACCCGCTGGGGAGCTTGCGCACCGCCTGGTCGCGCAGCGTCTGGTACTCCGGCATGGACGCTTTGCCCACGTTCGATGGGGCTACGGGGAGATCGTCCGCCAGCTTGGTGGTGGACGTCACATGCTGGTTCTTCAGCCGCAGCAGATCGATGTCGTAGGACTGCGTGACGTTGAGGTCCGGGTCGTCCAGCGAGGTGACCGGACCCGTGTTGAACAGGAAAGTGTCCCCGTTCTTGATGTGGTCCTCGAAGGTCCAGCGGTAGATCAGGTCGCCCTGCGCGTCGCCGTCGCTGTCGATGTGGACGTCGTACTGGGCGTCGTCGGCGAACTTGAAGAAGTTCGGCCCGCCCGCCGGCTCCTGGAACGGAATCCAGTTGGCCACGATCGTGGTGGTGTCCGGCCGGTCGGGGCTGACGAACGCGTACACGTCCGTGTTGTCGTACTGGGGCTGCCCGGAGATCAGCGGGGCTTCGCGGTGGCTGGAGGCGCGGGCGGTACCCGGCTCAAGTCCGCTCACGCCGGAGGCGAGCAGCCCTCCGGCGGCCAGCGCCGTGCAGGTCACAGCGGTGATCCTGCGCAGCCCCCACCTCTTGCTGGTGGTTGACGTCATCGAGTCCGTCCTTCACGAGTGCTGGTGGTGCTCCGATGCCAGCTCTTCGTCGCCGACGGCCCGGCGGATTGGTCGGAATCGAAAAGATCTTCAGAACGGTCCCTGACGTTCCGTCAGTTGACACTCTGCTGACGCGCTGTCCAACTCGCCCTGGAACCAGGCGGATTCGGAGCGTTATCGTCAACCTTCGTACAGGTGTGGTGAATCCTGCGACCGGGATACACGAGTGCCCGAACGGGGCGATAGGGTTAACCTGCCCGGGCCGGGTGCCTCGTACGGGTGGGGAGTGACATGGAACAGATAACAGTGCGCAGCAGGCCGCGAGTGCCTGCGATCACGTGTGGGAGCGGCGCGACGAGTTCGCGCCTCGACCGTCATCTCGCGGTGCTCGGCGGTCCCGCCGTGCCGCTGCGCGAGTCGGCCGAGGCCACCTCGCTGATGCTCGAGCTCACCTCGCGTGATGCCGCGCACACCCGCAGGAGCAAGAGCGCGCGTGTCTCGCTCTTCGCGCCCCTGCGGCGGCTTCGCCGGTCGTTGTTCGGCAACCGCGGCTGAGCTCAGACCCTTTCGGATCTGCGGCGCCGCTGAGGCCAGGAGCGGCGCCCGGCCGTACTCCCGCCCGGCCTCGGCGCCGCCCGCTCCCGTCCCCGGGGGCCTCGGCGCACCGTCCCCGCACCCTGAACCCCGGCCCACCCGGCACAGCTCCCGGACCTCCGCGCCCGGGCTGCCGCTCCGCACGGCGCGACCAGGTACGACTCCCCGCTGCGTGACCTGACCCGAGCGCCCGATTCCCGAGCGCCCGCCCTGAGCCGGACCTGAGCGCCCGGTCCGACCGCCTCGAGCGCTCGGCCGGGCGACCGCGCACGGCAGCACACCTCACCGCATGACACCTCACGGCATCGCATCTCGCCGCACGCGGTCCCTTCCGCGCACGCCGCTCAGGCGACCACGCCGGCACGGCGCAGCGACGCCGTCTCCTCGCCCGTCAGGCCCAGCTCCGCGAGCAGCGCGTCCGTGTGCTCGCCCAGAGCGGGAACGGCGCCCATCGGGGCCTCCGTACCGCCCGGCAGGTTGATCGGCGGCAGCAGCGCCCGCAGCGGACCCACGGGCGAGTCCGTCTCCCGCCACCGGTCCCGGGCCGCGAGCTGCGCGTGCTCGGCCACGTCCGCCACGGTGTTGAGCCGGGCGCACGCGATGCCCGCCGCCTCCAGCCGGCTGATCGCCTCCGCACGGCTCAGCCGCGCCAGCGCGTCCCCGACCGCCGCGTCGGTCTTCGCGCGGTTCGCCGTGCGGGCGGCGTTGGTGGCGAAGGCCGGATCCTCGCCGAGCTCGGGCCGGCCGAGCACCTGCTCGGCCAGCCGCCGCCACTCCCGGTCGTTCTGCACCGACAGCAGCACCTGCCCGCCGTCCGCCGTCGGATAGGCGTCGTACGGGGCGATGACGGCGTGCGCGACCCCGGTGCGCGCCGGCGCCTCGCCCCCATGCATCCCATGGTGCAGCGGGTGGCCCATCCACTCGGTCAGCGACTCCAGCATCGAGATCTCCACCGGGCCGCCCAGGCCCGTCGTCGCCCGCCGCAGCAGCGCCGCCAGCACGCCAGAGAACGCGTACATGGCCGCCGCGATGTCCGCCGCGGGGATGCCCGCCTTGACCGGGTGCTCCGCGGTCCCGGTCACCGACACCAGGCCCGCCTCGGACTGGACGAGCATGTCGTACGCGCGCTTGTGGGCGTACGGACCCTCCGGGCCGTACCCGGAGACGTCCACGGCCACCAGCCGCGGATACGCGGCGCACAGGGTCGCCGCGTCCAGGCCGAGCCGGGCGGCGGCGCCCTGTGCGAGGTTCTGCACGAATACGTCGGCGCCCGCCACGAGCCGGCGGACGATCTCGAGGCCCTGGGGGTCCTTGAGATCGACGGCGATGGACTCCTTGCCGCGGTTGCACCACACGAAGTGCGAGGCGAGACCGTGCGCCGCGGTGTCGTAGCCCCGGGCGAAGTCGCCGCCGTCCAGGCGCTCGACCTTGATGACGCGCGCGCCGAGGTCGGCGAGCTGGCGGGTGGCGAACGGCGCGGAGACGGCCTGTTCGACGGCGACGACGGTGATCCCGGCGAGCGGGAGGGGCTGGCTCATGACAGCTGTGCCTATCGTGTACGCGCCGCCTTTGTCACCCCCGGCCGGCGAAGCGGCGCACGGCGGGCGGGACGAACAGGGCGAGCAGCAGCAGCGACCAGCACAGCGCGCCCGCGACCGGATGGGCCACCGGCCAGGCCGCGTCGGCGGGCGGCCGCGCGTTGCCGAACAGGTCCCGCACGGCCGTGGTCACCGCGGAGATCGGGTTCCACTCGGCGACGGTGCGCAGCCATCCGGGCAGTCCGTCCGTCGGCAGATAGGCGTTCGACAGCAGCGGCAGCATGAAGGCGGCGCTGCCCAGCTGGCCCGCGGCCTCCTCGCTGCGCGAGGCCAGGCCCAGGAGGATGCCGATCCAGGTGGTCGCGAACCGGAAGAGCAGCAGCAGCCCGAACGCCCCGGCCGCCTCGAGCACGCCGCCCTCGATCCGCCAGCCCATGGCGAGGCCGACGAGCAGCAGCGGGACCGTGCCCGCAGCGGTGGTCACCAGATCGGCCGCGGCCTGCCCGAAGGGGACGGCCGCCCGGCTGATCGGCAGCGTGCGCAAGCGGTCCGTGACGCCCCGGTGGGAGTCCTGGGCGGCGGTGAGCATCCCGGTCATGATGCCGCCGGCGGCGGTCGCCGTCAGCATCCCGGGCACCAGGAAGGCGCGGTACTCCTCGGCGGGCATGGCCATCGCGCTGCCGAAGACGTAGCCGAAGAAGAGCAGGAAGACGATCGGCATGGTCTGGGTCATGACCGTGATGGCGGGGGCGTGCCGGACGCGCTGGAGATGACGGGTGAGGACGGCGGCGCCGTCGTACAGGACGGCGCTCACGCGGCGGCCTCCTTGCGGTCGGTGAGGCGGAGGAAGACTTCGTCGAGGGTGGGCCTGCGCAGGGCGACGTCGACGACGAGGACGCCGGCCGCGTCCAGTTCGCGGACGATGCGGGGGAGGGCGAGGGACTGGTCGGCGGCGACCGCGCCGACGGTGAGCCGCTCCTCGTCGAGCACGGGCGGCGAGCCGGTCAGCTGGTCGAGCACGGCGGCGGCCTGCCGCAGCCCCGAGGCGTGGCCGACGACGACTTCGGCGTAGCTGCCGATCTTGGCCTTGAGCTCGGCGGGCGTGCCGCGGTGGGCGGCGCGGCCCTCGTCGATCAGCACGACCTCGTCGGCGAGCTGATCGGCCTCCTCCAGGTACTGCGTGGTCAGCAGCACGGTCGTGCCCTGGGACGCCAACCCCCGTACGGAGTCCCAGATCCCGTTGCGGCTGTGGGGGTCGAGCCCGGTCGTCGGCTCGTCGAGGAAGAGGACCCGCGGCGGGACGAGCAGGCTCGCCGCGAGATCGAGCCGGCGGCGCATGCCGCCCGAGTACGTCCGGGCGGGCCGGCCGGCCGCCGCGGTGAGGCCGAACTGCTCCAGGAGCTCCTCGGCCCGGGCGCGCGGGGCGCGCAGCAGCTTCGCGAAGAGCCGCAGGTTCTCGGCGCCGGTGAGATCCCCGTCGACCGAGGCGTACTGCCCGGTGACCGCGATCCGCCTCCGCACCCCTGCCGGGTCGCGTATCACGTCGTGGCCCGCGACGAAGGCGCTGCCCGCGTCCGGGGCGACCAGCGTGGCGAGGATACGGACGGCGGTCGTCTTGCCCGCGCCGTTGGGACCGAGGACGCCGCAGACCGTGCCCTCGGGCACGGCGAGGTCCAGTCCGCGCAGGGCGTGCACATCGGCGAACCGCTTCTCCAGGCCCTCACTAAGTACACCGTACGTAGTAGTCATGGCGCGACTGTACCCCACTACGTACGGTGTACGTAACTACGATGGTGGGGAGGTGATGATCAATGGCGGGCCGAGCGGCCGAACCGGAAGTGATCTGGGCGCGCCCCGAGCGGGCGGGCCGCGGCCCGAAACCGGCGTTCAGCAGGGCCGACATCGTGGCCGCCGCGGTGCGCATCGCCGACGCCGACGGGATCGACGCGCTCTCCATGCGCCGGATCGCGGCCGACGTCGGCTGCGGCACGATGTCGCTCTACAACTACGTCCCGCGCAAGGAGGACCTGTACGAGCTGATGGTCGACGCCGTCAGCGGCGAGTACGACCTCCCCGAGCCTCCCAGCGGCGACTGGCGCGCGGACATGCTCCATGTGGCCCGCCAGGCCCGGGACATCCTGCACCGCCACCCCTGGGTCATCCGGCTGATGACGACCGGCTACGCCTTCGGCCCCAACGCGCTGCGCTTCCTCGAAGGGTGTCTGGCCTGCCTGGAGGGCCTCGACCTGCCCGGCGGCGTCAAGATGGAGCTGATCGCGACGGTGAACGGCACCGTGATGACGATCGTCGCCAACGAGCTCGCCCTCGCCGAGCGCGCCCGCGGGCTCCCCTGGTCCGAGGAGCAGGAGCAGGCCGTGCGCGGGGCCTATCTGGCGCAGCGGCTCGCGGGCGGCGCCTATCCCAGACTGGCCGCGGTGTTCGGCGCGGCCGGGGCCCGGCCCCTCGACCCCGAAGAGATCTTCGACCAGACGCTGGGGCGGGTGCTCGACTCCTTTCAGAACAGCGCGAGCTGACCGTCAGACCAGTGCGAGCTGACCCTCAGACCAGCGCGAACTGACCGTCCGGGCCCTCTTCGCGGTGGTCGAGCACGGAGGCGGGCCGCCGGGCCGCCGCGGGCGGCGGCAGCACGCCGGGCAGCTCGTCGATCTCCTCGCCCGTCTTCAACTCCCGCCGCCGCGACTCCAGTTCGCCCAGGAGCGCGAGCACGGTGATCAGCTCCAGCAGCTCCGAGGTCCACTCCTGCGGCCACGCCGGGGGCCGGATCGCCTCCAGCGTGCCCGGCTCGCCGGGCGCCGTGCGCCGCTCGAACCAGAGCTCCAGCACGCGTACGCCGCCGGCGTGGAAGTCCCAGGCCGCCGCAGGCACCGGGGATATCCGGCCCTCGCCGAGGCTGAGGACCTCCTCCTCGGGGTCGTATCCGATCGCCTGGGGCCGGGCGGGCACGGCCGCCCGCACATAGGGCCGCCGGCCTCCGGGCAGCCGGGGCCGCGCTCCGCCGCGGGCGCCGCGCAGCTGGACCTCCATCAGACGACGGCCCAGCTCCACGCCCGCGGCCCACACCCCGGGGTCGGCGGGCAGCGGGACCGCGCACCCGGAAGGGGCGCCCTCGGCGGCGGCGACGATCCACGCGAGCACCTCGTCGGCCGCGACCTCGCGGCCGTACCGGGCGCCGAGCGCGGCCGGCAGGCCGGGGGCGATGTTGGGCTCGACGCCGCCGGGCCGGCGGTAGAAGGGGCGGATCCGCGCCGGCCTGCCGGCGGGCAGTACGGCCGAGGCCACCACCGCGGACCCGGGCCCCTGCTCCACCACGAACACCTGGCGCTCGTCCGCGACCCGCCACAGCTCGGGCCGGGCGACGTCGATCAGCCGGTGGTCCGGAATCAGCCACTCCTGGTCGAAGGCCCCGTGCAGCACCCGCACCGGCTCAGGACACCGCCCGGCCTCCCGCGCCAGCCGGCCGGTGCCGCCGGACTGCCCCGGCAGCTGGCCCACGGCGCTGTGCGGCGTCCGCGCCCGGGTGCATCCGAACAGCGCGTCGCGCACCTCGCCCTCGGCTCTGGCCAGCGCGTCCCACCGCGCCCTGAGCGCCCCGGGGTCCGGACCCATCACCCAGGCGCGCCCCAGCCGCAGCGGGGCCGTCCCCCAGGGCATGAGCTCGTCCAGCATCGGCATGCCGCGATGCTATCGGCGGACGCCGGCCCCGTCCCGGCCGCCCATCAGCCGTGCGCAGGGCTCGCGCAGGGCGCGCACAGGAGCGGTGCGGGGCGTGCACAGGGCTCCTGCGAGGAGCGTCGCCGGCCCCGCCGGGGTCACTCCGCGTCGAGGGTGACGGAGAAGGAGAACCGGTCCCCCCGGTAGCGGATCCTCGCCACGTCCACGACGCGGCCCGCGTCGTCGTACGTGACGCCCGTGTAGTGCAGGATCGGGCTCAGCAGCGGCACCCGCAGCAGCTCGGCCGTCTGCGGGTCCGCCAGCCGCGCCTCGACCGTGTCCGTGATCCGGCTGATCCGCACGCCGACCCCGTCCCGCAGCACCTTCGTCATCGGCCAGCGCTCCAGGTCGCCGAGGTCGAGGCGCTCGGCCACGTCCGGGCGGACGGCGTTCTCCGCCCAGTTGGTCGGCTCGCCCGTGTCCCCGTCGCTGCGCAGCCGCTTGTACGTCACGACCTCGGCGACGTCCGGGAAGTACTCCGCCAGCTCGGCGGGCACCGGCTCCGGTCCGTGCGCCAGGATCGCCGTCCGCTCGCCCGACTGCTGGGCCACGATCGCGTCGATCGAGCCCAGCAGCCGTCTCGGCGCGCCCCGTCGCGCGCCCGGCTCGATGAAGGTGCCGCGCCGCCGGTGCCGGCTGATCAGGCCCTCCTCCTCCAGCTCCTTGAGCGCCTGCCGCATGGTCAGCACGCTGACGCCGTAGTGCTGGGCGAGCTGCTCCTCGGTGGGCAGCCGCAGGGACGCCTCGGGCGCCCGGCCCAGTATGGAGGCGCGCAGCGACTGCGAGACCTGGTACCAGAGCGGCAGCTTGCGGTTCAGGACCAGGGAGTCGGGGGCGAAGGCGGTCACGGGGGACTCCCTACGACGAGCGGCGAACAACGACGGGGACAGAGGCTACGGCCGGAAGTGGCGCTGGAGACCCTCCCACACGTTGTCGTATCCCTTCTGAAGGGTCTCGGAAGTCGCCGCCTGCTCGGTCGCGGTCACAGGCCACCGCGTCTCGAACATGAACGCAAGCCCGTCGTCGATCTTCTGCGGCTTCAGCTCCGCGGCGCTGGCCTTGTCGAAGGTCTCCCGGTCGGGTCCGTGCGCGGACATCATGTTGTGCAGCGAGCCGCCGCCGGGGACGAATCCCCCCTTGCCGGCGGTCTTGGCGTCGTACGCGCCCTCGATCAGGCCCATGTACTCGCTCATCACATTGCGGTGGAAGTACGGCGGCCGGAAGGTGTCCTCGCCGACCAGCCAGCGCGGTGCGAAGACGACGAAGTCGACGCCGGCGAGACCGGGGGTGTCGGTCGGCGAGGTGAGCACGGTGAAGATCGACGGGTCGGGGTGGTCGTACGAGATGGTGCCGATCACGTTGAAGCGGTGCAGGTCGTAGACGTACGGGACGTGGTTGCCGTGCCAGGCGACGACGTCGAGCGGCGAGTGGTCGTACGTCGCGGCCCAGAGGTTGCCGCAGAACTTGTTGACCACCTCGACCGGGCGGTCCTCGTCCTCGTAGGCGGCGACCGGGGCGAGGAAGTCCCGGGCGTTGGCGAGGCCGTTCGCGCCGATCGGGCCGAGGTCGGGCAGCTGGAAGGGCTGTCCGTAGTTCTCGCAGACGTACCCGCGGGCGCTGTCGTCCAGGAGCTCGACGCGGAAGCGCACGCCGCGCGGGATCAGCGCGACCTCGCCGGGACGGGCGGCGAGCAGGCCGAGCTCGGTGCGCAGCAGCAGGCCGCCGCGCTCGGGGACGATCAGCAGCTCGCCGTCCGCGTCGCTGAACACCCGGTCGGTCATGGCGGCGTTGGCGTGGTACAGGTGCACGGCCATGCCGGTGCGCTGGGCCGCGTCGCCGTTGCCGCCCAGGGTCCACAGACCGGCCAGCCAGTCGGTGCCGGGCGCGGGCTCGGGCAGCGGGTTCCAGCGCAGCCGGTTGGGGTCGGGCACGGTCTCGGCGAAGGGCGCCGTGCGCACCGAGCCGTTGTCGATCCGGGCGAACGGCGGATGGGCGGCCGACGGGCGGATGCGGTACAGCCACGACCTGTGGTTGTGGCTCCGCGGCTCGGTGAAGGCGCTGCCGCTCAGCTGCTCGGCGTAGAGCCCCAGCGGCGCCCGCTGGGGGGAGTTGCGCCCGTGCGGCAGCGCGCCCGGCACGGCCTCCGAGCTGTGTTCGTTGCCGAAGCCGGGGGAGTACGCCAGTCCCTCGGCCGTCTTCCGCGCCTGCTCGATGCCGCTCATCGTCCGCTCCCGGTGCTCAAGGAATCCTATGCTTAACCGTAGGATTGCAGGAGCGCCCCGTCAACGGGGGCGGGACGGCATGATGGACCGCGTGTCCCATGGCCCACTCCGCCGTACGCCCGTGCAGCAGCGCAGCGCCGAGCGGCTCGCCCGGATCCTGGACGCCTGCGCGGAGCTCCTCGACGAGACCGGCTACGAAGAGCTCTCCACCCGCGCCGTGGCCGCCCGGGCCGGGGTCCCGATCGGCTCCGTCTACCGCTTCTTCGGCAACAAGCGCGCGCTGGCCGACGCCCTCGCCCACCGCAATCTGGACGGCTACGCCCAGCGGGTCGGCGGCCGGCTCGCGGCGATGGCGGCGGGCGACTGGCGCGGGATGCTGGACGCGGTGCTCGAGGAGTACCTGGAGATGAAGCGGACCGTGCCCGGCTTCGCGCTGATCGACTTCGGCTCGCAGATCCCCGTCGGCGCCCCCGCGACGGCGGGCAACCACCAGGTCGCGGACCGCCTCGCCGAGCTGCTCGCCGCGCATCTGGGGCGCGAGGCGGACGCGGAGCTGCGCCGCGCCGTGCTGGTCTCGGTGGAGGCGGCCGACGCGCTGCTGCAACTGGCCTTCCGCGAGGCGCCGTCGGGCGACGCGGAGATCGTCGCCGAGACGAGGGTTCTTCTGCGGGCATATCTGGCGCGCGTGCTGGACTGACGCCGAGCGGGTCCGGAGATTGAGGTCACGGACCCTCCCGCACGTGCATACCGGTCGGTATGCTCAAGGGCGTCAGCGCGCCACCGCCGCCGTCGCCCCGGGAGGGCAGCCCATGACCCGCACCGAAGCCACCCGCACCGCCCTGCGCGTCTGCCCCTTGTGCGAAGCCACCTGCGGACTGACCCTCACCATCGAGGGAACCCGCGTCACCGGCGCGCGCGGCGACCGCGACGACGTCTTCAGCAAGGGCTTCGTCTGCCCCAAGGGCGCGTCCTTCGGCGAGCTGGACGCCGACCCCGACCGGCTGCGCGCCCCCCTCGTCCGCAGGAACGGCGAGCTGGCGGAGGCGAGTTGGGAGGAGGCCTTCGACCTGATCGCCGCTCGGATACGGCCGCTGGTCGAGGAGCTCGGGCCGAACGCCGTCGGCGTCGTGCTCGGCAACCCCAACGTCCACACCATGGCCGGCGCGCTCTACCCGCCCGTACTGCTCTCCCTGCTGCGCACCCGCAGCCTCTTCACCGCCAGCACCCTCGACCAGATGCCCAAGCACGTCTCCAGCGGGCTGCTCTTCGGCGACCCCGTCGCCATCCCGGTGCCGGACCTCGACCGCACCGACCATCTGCTGCTCCTCGGCGCGAACCCCCTCGACTCCAACGGCAGTCTCTGCACCGCCGCCGACTTCCCCGGCAAGCTCAAGGCGCTCCGCAGGCGCGGCGGAACCCTCACCGTCGTCGACCCCCGCCGCACCCGCACCGCCCAGCTCGCCGACCGGCACGTCCCGATCCGCCCCGGCACGGACGCCCTGCTGCTCGCCGCGCTCGCCCAGGTCCTCTTCGAGGAGAAGCTCACCGACCTCGGACCGCTCGACGAGCACGTCGAGCAGCTCGCCGACCTCGAGGACGCCCTGCGGGAGTTCACCCCCGAGGCGGTCGCCGCCGCCTGCGACGTGGCGGCGGCGGAGATCCGCCGGATCGCCCGCGAGCTGGCGGCCGCGCCCACCGCCGCCGTGTACGGACGCGTCGGCAGCAGCACCGTCGAGTACGGCACCCTCGCCAACTGGCTCGTCGACGTCCTCAACGTGCTCACCGGCAACCTCGACCGCCCCGGCGGCGCGCTCTTCCCGCTCTCCGCCACCGACCGGGCGCCCCGCCCCGCCGCCCCCGGCAAGGGCTTCGCGCTCGGCCGCTGGGCCAGCAGGGTCAGCGGCCACCCCGAGGCCAAGAGCGAACTGCCCATGGCCGCGCTCGCCGAGGAGATCGACACCCCCGGGGACGGCCGGATCGTCGCGCTGATCTCCATCGCCGCCAACCCGGTCCTCTCCGCGCCCGACGGAGACCGCCTCGACCGGGCGCTCGCCGGGCTCGACTTCATGGTCAGCGTCGACCCGTACCTCAACGAGACCTCGCGCCACGCGGACGTGGTCCTGCCCCCGCCCCCGCCCTCGCAGAGCTCCCACTTCGACTTCGCCTTCAACGCCTTCGCCGTGCGCAACCAGGCCCGCTTCTCCCCGGCCGCCGTCCCCCTCGAAGAGGGGCGCATGGACGAGAGCGAGATCCACGCCCGCCTCGTCCTCGCCGTCGGCGGCATGCACGGCGCGGACCCCTCCGCCGTCGACGACCTGGTCATCGAGCGCGCCCTCGCCAAGGCGGTCGCCGATCCCTGCTCCCCGGTGCACGGCCAGGACGTCGAGGAGCTGACCGCACAGCTCACCGGCCGCACCGGACCCGAGCGGCGCCTCGACATGATGCTGCGCCTCGGTCCGTACGACCTCGTGCTGGACGATCTGCGCGCCGAGCCGCACGGCGTCGACCTCGGACCGCTCAAGTCCCGCCTCGGGCAGGTCCTCAAGACCCGCAGCGGGCGCATCGAGCTGCTGCCCGCGCCCATCGCCGCCGACCTGCCGAGGCTGCGGCGCGCGCTCGACGAGCGGCCGGGCGCCCTCGTCCTGGTCGGCCGCCGCCATCTGCGCTCCAACAACAGCTGGATGCACAACGTCCCCCAGCTCAACAGCGGCACCAACCGCTGCACCCTCCAGGTCCACCCCGACGACGCGGCGCGGCTCGGACTCCAGGACGGCGAGCCGGCCCGGATCGCGGCCGAGGGAGGGGAGGTCGAGGCGCCCGTGGAGATCACCGACGCGGTGCGGACCGGAGTGGTGAGCCTGCCCCACGGCTGGGGGCACGACCGGCCCGGCACCCGGATGTCGGTGGCGGCCGCCCGCCCCGGGGTCAACGTCAACCAGCTGCTCGACGGGCGGCGGCTCGACCCGCTGTCCGGCACCGCTGTGCTCAACGGCTTCCCCGTCGAGGTGACGCCAACTCGATGACCTGGGGTTTTGCTCGTATTGCTCACGCGTCAACGTCTTGTTAAGCCGCTGAGACGCGACCTAGCGTCGTCCGAACCGCCGCTCCGGTGGGAGTTCAAGGGTGAACGTTAGGTGTTCCATATGCTGACAATCCTCGGCTTCGCCATGATCGCGACCTTTCTGGTCCTGATCATGATGAAGAAGATGTCGCCGATCGCGGCGCTGGTCCTCATCCCCGCACTCTTCTGCGTGCTCGTCGGGAAGGGCGCGCATCTCGGGGACTACGTCCTCGAAGGCGTCGGCAACCTCGCCCCCACGGCGGCGATGCTGATGTTCGCCATCGTGTACTTCGGCGTGATGATCGACGTCGGACTCTTCGACCCGATCGTCCGGGGCATCCTGCGCTTCTGCAAGGCGGACCCGCTGCGGATCGTTGTCGGCACGGCGGTGCTCGCCGCGATCGTCTCGCTCGACGGGGACGGCTCCACCACCTTCATGATCACCGTCTCGGCGATGTACCCGCTCTACAAGCGCCTCAAGATGAGCCTGGTCGTGCTGACGGGCGTCGCCGCCACGGCGAACGGCGTGATGAACACCCTGCCGTGGGGCGGCCCCACCGCGCGCGCCGCGACCGCGCTGAAGCTGGACGCCGGCGACATCTTCGTGCCGATGATCCCGGCTCTTGCGGTGGGCCTGCTCTTCGTGTTCGTCCTCGCCTATGTGCTGGGCCGGCGCGAGCGCAGGCGGCTCGGCGTGCTCACGCTCGACGAGGTGCTGGAGGGCGAGCCGGAGACCGAGACCCAGTCCGGGACCGAGATCAAGTCCGAGTCCGAGACCGAGACCGTTTCCGAGGCGGTGCTGGTCAAGGCGGGCGGCGGCGCCGGCGGCAAGGCGTCCACCACAGGCCCCGCCCCCGCCGGCGGCCCGCGCGACGGCAAGGCGTCCGGCGACTCTGTCGTTTCTCAGGGCGACGACGACGACTTCCAGGGCCTCGACCCGAACCGCCCCACCCTGCGCCCCAGGCTCTACTGGTTCAACGCCGGGCTCACCGTCGCCCTGCTCACCGCGATGATCATGGAGCTGCTCCCCATCCCGGTGCTCTTCCTGCTCGGCGCGGCCCTCGCCCTCACGGTCAACTACCCCAAGATGGCCGACCAGAAGGCCCGTATCGGCGCCCACGCCGAGAACGTCCTCAACGTCACCGGCATGGTCTTCGCCGCCGCCGTCTTCACCGGCGTCCTCACCGGCACCGGCATGGTCAAGCACATGGCCGACTGGCTGGTGGGCGCCATCCCCGAGGGCATGGGCCCGCACATGGCCATCGTCACCGGCGTGCTGAGCCTGCCGCTCACCTACTTCATGTCGAACGACGGCTTCTACTTCGGCGTCCTGCCCGTCCTCGCCGAAGCCGGCGCGGCGCACGGCGTCTCCCCGCTGGAGATCGCCCGCGCCTCCCTCGTCGGTCAGGCGCTGCACATGTCGAGCCCGCTGGTGCCCGCGGTGTACGTGCTGGTCGGCATGGCGAAGGTGGAGTTCGGCGACCACACCAGGTTCACCGTCAAATGGGCCGCGCTCACCTCGCTGGTGGTGCTCGGCGCCGGAATACTCTTCGGAATCATCTGATGCGACCCTCCGGCAGGGGCTGGCTGCTGCGCCTCGTCATCGCCTTCGCCTTCGCGCAGGGAGCGGTGTCGATGGCGCGGCCCGCCGTCTCCTACCGGGCGCTCTCGCTGGGGGCGGACGAGCGCGCGATCGGCGTGATCGCGGGCGTGTACGCGCTCCTTCCGCTCTTCGCCGCCGTACCGCTGGGGCGCAGGACGGACCACGGGCGGTGCGCGCCCCTGCTGCCCGTCGGCGTCGTCCTCGTCTCCGGCGGCTGCGCCCTCAGCGGCACGGCCCACTCGCTGCTCGCCATGGCGGCCTGGAGCGGAGTGATGGGCCTCGGCCATCTCTGCTTCGTCATCGGCGGCCAGTCCCTGGTGGCCCGCCAGTCCCCGCCCGCCGAACAGGACCGCAACTTCGGCTACTTCACCATCGGGGCCTCGCTCGGGCAGCTCGTCGGCCCGGTGGCGGCCGGCGCGGTGATCGGCGCCGACATGGCACGCACCAGCGCGCTCGCCCTCCTGGCGTCGGCGGCCGTCGGGGCGCTCTCGCTCGCCTCCCTCTGGCGCATCGAGCACCGGGCGCCGGCCGCGCCCCGCGCAGCGCACGCCAAGGTCCCCGTCCACCGCATCCTGCGCACCCGGGGCGTGCCCGCCGGGATCTTCATCAGCCTCGCGGTGCTGTCCGCGACCGACGTCCTCACCGCGTACCTCCCGGTGATCGGCGAACACCGGGGCATCGCCCCCTCCGCAGTCGGCCTGCTGCTGAGCCTGCGCGCCGCCGCGACGATCGCCTGCCGGCTGGTGATGACCCCGATGATCCGGGCCGTGGGCCGTACGGTCCTGCTCGCCGTGAGCTGTCTGCTCGGCGGACTGCTGTGCGCGGGCGCCGCGCTGCCCGTGCCGGTCTGGGCGCTCGCCCTGATGCTCGCGGCGCTCGGCTTCTGTCTGGGCGTCGGGCAGCCGCTGTCGATGACGACGGTCGTCCGGGCCGCCCCGGCCGAGGCCCGTTCCACGGCGCTCGCCCTGCGGCTGACCGGCAACCGCCTCGGCCAGGTCGCCGCGCCCGCCTCCGCGGGTCTGCTCGCCGGGGCGGCCGGCGCCGCCGCACCGTTCGTGATGCTCGGCGTGCTGCTGGCCGCGGCGTCCGGGCTCGCCGCACGACAGGGTCGCCCGCACACCGAGCCGGAGGGCCGCCCCCACGGCGCCGGGGAGGCCTGTCCCCGAGAAGGGGAGGCGAACGAGAAGGAGGCCGGAGCCCGCCGAGCGGACAGGGCCGGAACCCGCCGAGCGGACAAGGGAGTTCGCTAGCCGGACGAGGTCTCCGGCCGCTTTGGGCCAGGGGCCGGCGCCGCCCTCGTGCGCCGCACGTCTCCCTTCCAAAACAGCGGCCCCAACCTTCGCGCGAGTCATTCCCCGACCGGGAGTAGTCGGCTAGTTTCAGCCGTCTCAGCCGCTCCTCCCATCTCCAGGCGGACCACTCCAGGACGGAGCCCAGGGCGGAGTCCAGGGCTCGACCCCGGGCTCGATCCCAGGCTCGATCCCGGGCGGAATCACTCCAGGGCGGAACCACATGACTCGTGCCATCTCCCTGCTCAACGTCAGCAAGAGATACGGACGCGCTGCCCGCGCCGTCGACCGCTTCTCGCTGGACATCTCGCCCGGGGAGTTCGTCGTGCTCCTCGGCCCCTCCGGCTGCGGCAAGTCGACCGTGCTGCGCATGATCGCCGGCCTGGAGGACATCACCGAGGGCGACCTGCTGCTCGACGGCGAGCACGCCAACTACATCCCGCCGCGCGACCGCGACATGGCGATGGTGTTCCAGAACTTCGCGCTGTACCCCAGCATGACCAACCGGGAGAACATCGGCTTCCCGCTGCGGCTGGAGAACCCCCGCGCGGACCACGGCCCGCGGATCGAGGCCACCGCCAGGATGCTCGGCATCGAGGACGTCCTCGACCGCTACCCCGCCCAGCTCTCCGGCGGCGAGCGCCAGCGCGTCGCGATGGGCCGCGCCATCTCCCGCAAGCCCTCCGTCTTCCTGATGGACGAGCCCCTGTCCAACCTCGACGCCAAGCTCCGCAGCCATCTGCGGGCCGAGATAGCCCAGCTCACCGCGGAGTTGGGGGTCACCACCGTCTACGTCACCCACGACCAGGCCGAGGCGATGTCGCTGGGCCACCGGGTCGCGGTCATGCGCGGCGGCGTACTCCAGCAGGTGAGCACGCCCCGCGACACCTACGCCCTGCCCGAGAACGTCTTCGTCGCCGCGTTCATCGGCACGCCCCGTATCAATCTGCTCCAGGCCGTCGTGCACGCGCCGCTGGACGGCCGGATGTCGATCGACCTCGGCAGGCAGCGGCTGCCGCTGCCCGAACCCCTCAGCCCCGACCACCAGTTGCTCCGCATCCAGCAGGGGCGCCAGATCATCGTCGGGCTGCGCTCGGAGGCGGCGCGGATCGCCCCGCCGAGCCAGGCCAGGCCCGGCGAAGTCGCGCTGACCGGGCTCGTGGACCACATGGAGTACCAGGGGCACGAGGCGCTGGTGCACCTGAGCATCGGGTCGCGGCCCGCGGTGGTCGCGGATCTGGAGTCGCCCCGGCCGCAGCAGCCCGTGC
>NZ_JBFAYB010000124.1:0-20617 GCF_040681075.1 Streptomyces sp. NPDC051907
CTGCGCCTGGGCGTCGGCCTGGTTCGCGCGGGCCGCGGCGGCCCGGGCCTTGGCACCGTCCTCGGCCGCCGCCGCGGCCGACTTCATCGCGGCGACCGACGAGCGGGCCGCGTCGGCGGAGGAACGGGCCGCTGCCGCCGCTGCCTTGAAGGCCGGAGCGACCTGCGCGTTGGCCCTGGTCGCCGCGGCCTCGGCGGCCTCGGCCGCCTTGACGGCCTCGGTCGCCCTGGCCTCGGCCTTGGCGACCTCCTCCTGGCCCATCTCCAGCGCGGCCTTGGCCACATCGGCGGCGAAGTCGGCGTTGACGTCGTTGCCGGCGAACGGCGCGGTCAGCAGGATCGCCGTGTTCGCCGGATCGGCGATACCGGCGGCCGTGGTGCGGGCGGACGTGGCGGCCTGGACGGCGATGCCCGCCTGCACCCGGGCCATGGCAGCCTCGCGGGTCGCGCCCTCGGCCTCCTCGCGAGTGCGGTTGGCGGCCTGGAGCGACTGGTTCGCCTCCATGGCCGCCAGGCCCGCCAGACGCGTGGCCTCATGCGCGGCGATGCCCGCTCGGGCCTCCTGCGCGGTCGCTTCCGCGGCCTTGGCGTTGGCCCGCTGGGTCGCCGCACGCGTCAGCGCCGCCTCGGACTCCGCCTTGTCAGCTGCGGCGTTCGCGGCGAAGGCGGCCGCCTCGGCCTTGTTGGCCGCCGCGTTGGCGCGCGCGGCGTGCGCGGTGGCCTCGGAGGCCGCCGCCCTCGCGCGGGCGGCCGCACCGGACGCCTCGATGGCCGCCTGGCGGGACCGCATCGCCGCACCGGACGCGCTGTCGGCCGCGCTGCGCGCCGACTCCGCGGCGGTCTTGGCGGCGTTCGCGTCCGACCGTGCCTCGGTGGCGGCGCTGCGCGCGGTCTCCGCGTACTCGGTCCCCTTCGCCTTCGCGGCCATCGCGTCGGTCGCCCTGGCGCGGGCCTCCTGCGCGTTGTGGGCGCGCTCGGCCTCCACCGCCTTGTTCCGGGCGTTACGGGCGTTGGTCTCCTCGCCCCGGGCCTTCTCGTCGGCCCCGGCCGCGATGCCTTCCTGGGTCTGGGCGTGCGCCCGCTTCTCAGCCGCGGTGGCAGCGGCGGTCTGGGCGTCGGCCCGCTTGGCGGAGGCCGTGCGCTGTTCGGCCTCGGCCCGCGCACGCGCCGCGGCCGCCCGGTCCCGCTCGATCTCGGCGCGTTTGCGTGCGGCGGCCGCCAGCTCGCGCTCCCGCTCGGCGATCACCCGCTGCTCGGAGGCGATCTTCGCCTGGCGCTGCGCCTCGATGCGGGCGTTGCGGGTCTTCTGCGCGTGCGCCCACGCCGATTTCTCCGCCTGCTCGGCCTCGATCCGCGCCTGGCGGGACTTGGTCGCCGCGTCCGCGGCGATCTTCGCCTGCTTCGCCGCGGCGGCCGCCAGCTGAGCCGCCGCCTTGGCGTGCTGCTCGGCGTTGGCACGCCACTTCTTGGCCTGCTGCTCGTGCAGCTCGGCCTGGTTCTGCGAGTTCAGCCCCGCAGCGTCGGCCGCGGTCGCGTCCACCGCGTGCTGCGCGGTCGCGGCCGCCGTGGCCGCCGCGTCGGCGGCCGCCGCGATGCCCGTGGCCACCTGCGACCACTGCACGCCGTGCGTCAGACCGGTCTCCACCAGCACATCGGCCTGCACCTTGGCCTGACCCGCCGCCACCTGCGCGGCCTTCGACGCCCCGTCCGCGATGCCCACCTGCCGGGCGATCTCGGTCTTCACCGGACCGTAGTCCGAGAGCCGCTTCCCGGCCCGGTCGGCGGCAAGCAGCCGGTCCGCCTCACGCGACTGCGCCGCAGCCGCGTTCATCGCGTTCGACGCTTCCTTCAGCGCCTTGACCGCACGGCCATGAGCCGCGATCAGCTTCGTACGGGCCTCAGCCGCGCGCGCCGTGTTCTCGGCGAGCTTGCGCAGCTTCTCGGCCGCCTCCAGGGCCTCCTTCTGCGCCTTCTCGTGCGCGGCCCGGTCGTCGGCGTCCTTCTGCGCGGCGAGGAGATAGCCCTTCTCCAGGAACTCGGCGATCGCCTTGTCGTCGTTGGTGGCCAGCGCCTCGGCTGCGGCCCGCTTGACCTCCGGGCCGCCGACCGCGACGAGCATCTCCACGCGCTTGCGGTTCTCCGCGGCGCGCTCCTGCTCGTTCTGCTCAGTCGCCTTGTCCCGCTGCCGCGCGATCTCCGCGCCGAACGCCAGGAAGTCCGCGCGGTCTCGGGCGTTGCCCTTCAGTACCCGCTCGACCTCCGCGTTGAAGAACGGCCCTCCGGCGCCGCGCATCGCCTCGATCTTCTTGCGGTTGGCGACGTCGGTCGCGTCCCGCTTGTCCTTCGCGCGCTGGCGCGCCTCGGCCTCACCGCGCTCCAGGAAGTCCCGGATCGCGTTCGGATCCGTACTCTCCAAAGCCTTCCGCGCGGCCTCGCGGACCTCCTCCTCCTCGTCGAACTCCGCGAAATCCTCGACCAGTTGACGGTCACGCTCGTCACTGAGCGCATCCAGCGAAGTACGCGCGGGAGGCGGGGCGGAGTCCGGCGCCCCCAGGCCCACGAGGAGCCCCACCGTCGCACTGCGGCCATCCGGCCTCCCGGGTGCGGCGGCAACGACCTCGCCCGCCACACCGCCCAGTACGGCCAGGGCGACTGCCGCCGACACCGCACTGCGCACGACGCGTGACACTCGACTGCGTCTCCTCCCGGCTCTGGGCCGGAAACTTCCCTTCACGGGAACCCCTCTTGTCAAAGAATCAATGAAATGGATCGAGAAAATGACATGGCGACACAGGGAACCCCCTGCTCGCACGGGGAAAGCAGGGGGATCGAAGGAGCATGAGGCGGCACAGCAGGCCGGGCTGCGGGAGCGCGTGGCTCGCGCGGCACGACTGCTGCGGAAAAGACTCTCCCTCTGTCGCCGGGTTTACAACGTCTCGGTTCGGGTTGAGCGGCGGCAGTGGCATGCCCTGCGCACATGGGCGAATGGACGCCGTACGGGGCAGGGCATCGGAATGCGGCGCACAACGAGCACGCGCGATTCCGTCAGCACGTATCGCCGCCGGTTGGAAAGGGGTTGAACCAAGGCGCAGCGCGGCCTCCATCACGGCCTGAGCGCGTGACAACCACTTGAGATTCCAGCGAAGAGCGCGCGGGAAGGGAGCTCGGCGTCAGCGGGCGAAGAAGTCCGTGACCACGGCGGCTTGTCGCGCCACGCCGTATCGCGAACCGAGAAATCCCCCGTCGCCCTTCAAGCCTGCGAAGACAGACCTGTGGATCACAATTCCCCCCAGTGCACACAGAATCATTCCGGGAATGTGATTGCCGAGGAAAGACTTCCCGGCCGGCCCCCGCCGTCACACTGCCCGGTCAAGCTGGTCATCAGCACCATAACTTGACTGCGCGGACCGATGCAATGGCCATCCGGTACGCCGACCGAGGGTCGACTGCATGGCCAGTAATTCCCTTGACCAGGACGGATATCAGTGGTCTTCCGCACTGGGCATCCGAATCCCTGGAGACCGCCGGGGACCCTATGACTTCGGCGGCTGGCCGGCCACCGCGACGACCGCCCGCATCGCCCCCGCCGTTCTCAACTCCCAAGGAGAATCCGGCGACGGGCGAACTCCTTCTGTACGGGACCGGGCTCGCCGAGCCCTCCCCCGCTCCCCCAGGCCGCCGGGCGGTCAGTGGTCGCCGGGCCGGGCGGGAGCGAGCGCGGCATCAGAGTCGTCGTCCTTTCTGTGCGCCGCCTCCCTGGGCTGCGGCACGGCGGGCTCGGGCAGGGAGCGGAACAACAGCCAGCTCAGAGCGGGCATGAGGATCAGCGGCGCCAGAGCGGTGCGCAGTGACGTGGCGTCGGCGACCCTGCCGATGAGGGGGCTGGCCAGACCGCCGATGCTGACGGTCAGACCGAGGGTGATCCCGCTGGCGGTGCCGACGCGCGTGGGCAGGTAGTCCTGCCCGAGCGTGACCTGGAGCGAGAACGGGACGTACAGGGCGACCGAGGTCAGCGCCACGAACACGTACAGCGCCGGGCCGGGTACGAACACGACCCCGGCGACGGACGCCACCGAGACCAGGTACGACCAGCGGGAGACGGTGACCCGGTCCCAGCGGCCGGCCAGCGAGCCGCCCAGGACGGAGCCCACCGCGCCGCCGATGTAGAGGACGAACAGCGCCGCGGTACCCGCCGCCCCGCTGCCGTCCATGCGCTGCTGCGCGTACAGCGAGACGAAGGTGCTCAGGCCGATGAAGACGATCGACCGGCAGACCACGGCCAGCGACAGCTTCACGAACGACGCCTTGTCGTCGCGCCCGACCGCCGCCGTGGAGGAGCCGCGGGAGCGCCGCCGCTCCAGTTCGCGCAGCACCGGCAGGCACAGCACGCTGCCGACGAGCGCCGGCACCGCCAACAGCGGCGTCAGTCGCAGGCCCCCGGTCGCGACGACGGCGGAGACCATGAGGGGCGCCGTAGCGAAACCGAGGTTGCCGCCCAGGGAGAACCAGCCCATCGCGCTGTGGCTGCCCCCGCTCGCGAGCCGGGCGACGCGGGCGGACTCGGGGTGATAGGCGGCGACGCCCACCCCGGACACGGCCACGAACGCGAGCGTCAGTCCGTACGAGCCGCTCACACCGCTCAGCGCGATGCCCACACCGCCGAGGACGGTGCTCAGCGGCAGCAGCCAGGGCATCGCCCAGCGGTCGGTGAGCACGCCGAACACCGGCTGTGCCACGGAGGACAGCACCGACGCGGCGAGCACGATGCCCGAGACCGCGGCGTAGCTGTAGGCCCGCTCGGCGACGAAGAAGGGGACGAGGGCCGCCACGGCGCCCTGGTAGACGTCGACGCAGGCATGGCCGACCGACAGCAGTGTGATCGCTCTGTTTCTTGGCACGTCACCCATGGTCTTCACCGAGCGTTGTGTCGTGCTTCCGATAAACTGCCAACCAATGACGGAAATCCGCCACGAACCGGTCGCGCCGACCCGTACGCAGCAGCTGGCTCCCGGCGCCGCGATCGACGCCCACCGGCATGACGACCACCAGATCGTCTACGCCGGTCGCGGAGTCCTGTCCGTCGCCACCAGCGCGGGCTCCTGGGTGGCGCCGGGCACCCGCGCCATCTGGGTGCCGGCCGGCACGGTCCACGCCCACCAGGCACACGGCGAACTCGAACTGCATCTGGTCGGGCTTCCCAAAAGCGAGAACCCGCTCGGGCTGGACACGCCGACCGTGCTGGCCGTCGGCCCCCTGCTGCGCGAGCTGATCCTCGCCCACACCCGCGGCCCCGACGACGGCAGTCCTGAACGCGCCCGGCTGCGGGCAGTACTCCTCGACCAGCTGCGGGCCTCGCCGCAGCAGCCGCTGCACCTGCCCGCGCCGACCGTCCCCCAACTCCAGGCGCTGTGCGCGATCCTGCGCGCCGACCCGGCCGACGACCGCACACTGGCCGCGCTGGGCAGAGAGGTCGGGGCGAGCGACCGCACGCTCTCTCGCCGCTTCAGAAGCGACCTCGGTATGACGTTCCCGCAGTGGCGCACCCAGCTACGCCTCCATCACGCCTTGGTCCTGCTGGCCGAGAACACGCCGGTGACGACCGTGGCGCATCTGTGCGGCTGGTCGTCCGCCAGCGCGTTCATCGACGTCTTCCGCCGCACCTTCGGCCACACCCCAGGCACACACCAGCCGCGGGATCACACCCGCTGAGTCCGTGCTGGAGAGGCGCCCTGCGTCCGGCCGCCCCGGCAGCCGGCCCGCGGCTGCACGCCCGGCGCCGTGCGGCGTTCTCCCTCCTTCGGCCGTCATCCCTGCGGGTGCGCACCGGATGCCCCCAGAGGCGCGGCACGCCAGGCTGCGGTCAAGGGCAGCCTTCACCGCACAGACGAGGACACCGAAGCATGTCCCACCTCCGCCATATCCGCGTCGTCACCGGGGCGGCACTGCTGCTGCTCACGGCCACGGCCTGCTCGGCCGGCAAGACCACCGTGGGCACGCTCAGCTTCCGCGCCCACGACTCCCTGGTCGAGCTCACATACTCGAACACCCCCGTCCAGGGCTGCCACAGGATCGGCCTCCCGCACGGCGCGGCCCACGTGGAGAACAACACCCTGGTCGACGTCATCATGTACCGGACTCCGAAGTGCCAGAAGTCCGACGAGGCTGACGGGATCTACGTCCCGATGTCCTCCTCGAACGTGACCGCCCCCGACACCCTGCCGTGGCGCAGCTTCTCCGTCGTTCATTGATTCTGTGTCGCCCACTGATCTCTGTCGCCCACTGACCGAATGCGCAGCCGGCGGGACGGCCAGGGGTCAGCGTCGGGGCGTTCCGCGGGGCGAGCCCAAGTCCCGGGAGAGGTTGCGCGCGGTGCCGCGGACCGCGACGGCCAGGTCCTGGCGCCGGTCGTCCGTCAGCAGACGCTCGAAGGGCCCGGTCACGGCGATGGCGCCCACCACGAGCCCGCTGTGGTCGAACACGGGCGAGGCGACGGCGGCCTCTCCGATCACGGCCTCCCGGTCCTCCAGGGCGTAGCCGACCTTGCGGGCCTCGTCCAGCTCCTTGGAGAGCTCGTCGCCGTCCTGCACGCTGGAGTCGGTCAGCGCCTCGAGCGGGCCGGCGAGCAGCTCGTCGTGCAGGGCCTGCGGCAGGTGGGCGACGACCGCCTTGCCGAGGGCGCAGGTGTTCCACGGGATGCTGCTGCCCACCTCGGAGATCTGCACGGGTCCCTCCGGACGGAAGGCGTGGTGCACCACCACGATCTCGCGTCCGGTGAGCACGCCCACCAGTACGGCCTCCCCCACCTGCGCGGCCAGAAGATCCGACCAGGCGAGCGACCGTGTGCGCAGTTCCTGCCCCTGGAGGTAGGCGCCGCCGAGGCGGAGCAGGTTGGGGCCGAGACGGTACTTGCCGGTCTCCTGGTCCTGGAGGACGAGGCCTTCGCCCTCCAGCGTCCGGAGCAGAGCGTGGGCCGTCGGCTTGGCAACGCCCAGACGGTCGGCGAGGTCGGTCACGCCCAGCCGCGGGCCGTCTGTGGCCAGCTCGCGCAGGATCTGGACCGCCCGCTGTACGGCCTGGACCATGAAAAGGTTCTCCCTTTCGCCGTGGGAGACCCCTGTTCGGCTCAGCCGCTCCCTTGAGTGGAATCCTACCCACGCGTAGCCCGGGCGACAGGCAGGTCCTGGGATCAGCGCTGCCGCGGCAGGCGCACCTCGTGGCAGCCGTGGCCGTTGTGGAGACCGAGCCGGATCAGTGTCCTGGCGAGCGTCTCGTCGTCCTCGATCGGCAGCGTCAGATAGCGCCCTCCGTCCGGGACAACGAGGGTCACCTCGTCCCGCGCGGGCGTGAGCGGGCCGCGGGAGGTCCGTGCATGGTGCAGCCATACCCCCTCGCCGAGGAAGGCCACGGCGTTCGATCGCATGGAGCCCCGCTCTGCGTTGTCGGGGTTGCGGGGTGCGGCGGGCAGCCCGGTGAAGGCGGCGGTGTCGAGCGTCAGGGCGAGCGTGGCGGGGAAGTCGGCCAGCGCGGCGAGGGCGTACTCGACGGCCTGGAGGCGTTCCTGCCGTATGCGCTCGGCTTCGAGGCGTTCTGCCTCGGAGTGTTCGAGCTGTGACTCGGCCTGTGCCCTGGCGAGGAAGCAGGAGGTGAAATGACGCAGTGCGAGGAGGGGAGGGAAAGGGGAGTGGAATGCGGTCATGAGGGGGTGGGAGCTCCTGTCGGTTCCGGTGTGTCGGCGGGGAGTGCGCCCGCCTGCGCGGGTACGAGTGCGAGGACTGTTCGTACGGCGGTCGTCATCCGCCCAGTCCCCCCTCGGGCAGCCACCGCGTGACCACGGCCGAGTCGGCGTGGACGTCCACGGACGCGTCGCGCCGGTGATCGCGGGCCGCCTTGCCGAGCGCCTCTTTCATGCTCCGCTTGACCGCCTTCTCGGGTGTGCGCGCCTGCACGACGAAGGTGTGGCTGCCCGAGCGGCCGTCTGGAGTGGTCATGGGGAGGGTGACACCCCACCACGCCTGGTTCTCGGACTCCATGGGGGCAGCGGTCACAACGAAGATCGGGTGAGTGGGCGTGCGGTGGCGGAACAAGGGAGTGGCTCCGGATTCAGTCGGCGGAGAGAGCGGATCCGGAAAGCGGCTGTGGCCTGTCGTCCAGATCCCGATGACCACCACAGTGGCCTCCGCCCCTGCGGCCGCGCGTCCCTCCGGGGGTGACACTCTCCGCCGCGGTACTCCCGCGGGTGTATGCGCCCAGGTGGCCAGCCGCCTCGAGCCGCAGGCCCCCGCGAGCCGCCGGCTCCCTCGAGCCCCGGGCGGGATCCTCAGTCGTCCGGTCCGGAGATCACCAGCCCGGTCTCGTAGGCGAGGATCACCAGCTGCACCCGGTCGCGTGCCTGCAGCTTGGTGATGATGCGGCTGACGTGGGTCTTGGCCGTCAGGGGCGAGAGCACCAGCTCGGCGGCGATCTCGTCGTTGGTCAGACCGCGGCCCACGAGCTCCAGGACCTCGCGCTCGCGGGCGCTGAGGCGCTCGAGCTCCTCGGCGCTCTCCCCGGTGCGCTGACGGTGATCGTGGGTCTGGTCGTGGACGAGGTGGCGCATGCGCTGAGGCAGTACGAGGCTGTCGCCGGCCACGACGGTATGGATGGCGGACAGCAGCTCGGACGGTGCGGTGTCCTTCATCAGAAAGCCGCTCGCGCCGGCGCGCAGGGCGGCGAAGACGTAGTCGTCGTGGCCGAAGGTCGTCAGCACCACCACTTTCACCGCCGCCAGGTCCGCGTCCGCGCAGATCTCCTCCGTGGCGGCGATGCCGTCCATGCCGGGCATCCGGATGTCCATCAGGACCACGTCGGGCCGCAGCGAGCGGGTCAGCTCGACCGCCTCGGCGCCCTCCGACGCGGCGCCCACCACCTCGAACCCTGGTTCGGAGTCGATCAGCACCTGGAAGCCGGCTCGGACCAGCTTCTGGTCGTCGGCCAGCAGTACCCGCAGCGTCATGAGGCCTCCGTGGGAATCTCCGCCGCGACCCGGAACCCCGAGCGCAGGGGACCTGCCTCCAGGGTCCCCCCGGCCGCGGTCACGCGCTCCCTCATCCCGCTCAGCCCCAGGCCGGTGCCGAGCGGTACCCACTCGGCCGTGCCGCCGCCGTCGTCGGTGACCACGACGGTCAGCCGTCGCTCGCCGAAGCCCAGCAGGACCTGCACCTGACTGCCCCGCCCCGCGTGCTTGACCACGTTCGTCAGGGCTTCCTGGACCAGCCGGTAGGCGGTGGCGCCCACGACGGCGGGCACCTCGCGCCGCTCGCCGCTCACCTCGTAGTCGACTTCGAGGCCTGCGGCGCGGGCGCGCTCCACGAGTGCGTCGATGTCGCCCAGACCGCTGACCGGGCTGACCGGCAGGGCGTTGGGGTCGGCCTGACGCAGCAGCCCCAGCGTGGCGCGGATCTCCTCCAGCGCCGTGCCGCTGGCGTCGCGGATCAGCATCAGGGACTCTCGTACCTGCTCGGGCTGGCGGTCGATCACATGGACGGCGACATTGGCCTGCACGTTGATCATCGCGATGCTGTGGCCGACGATGTCGTGCAGCTCCTGCGCGATGTGCAGCCGCTCCTCCCCCACCCGGCGCCGCGCCTCGGCCTCGCGCGACTCGGCGGCCTCGGCCCGGAACCGGCGCTGGTTGGTCACGGCGACGCCGATGGCGGGAGCAGCGACGAACCACCCCAGCTGCGTGCCGTTGCGGAGGTCGAACTCGGGTACGTGCCGTACGGCTTGCACGGTCACCAGCACGACGGCGACGCACGAGCCGGCGGTCAGCACCGTCGTCCGCATGGTCTTGGTCAGCCCCACGACGTACAGGCACACCAGGATCGGCAGAGCGGGCGGGAAGACGAGGGCGGTGAGGTAGATCGACCACACGACGGCGGCCAGGGAGGCGAAGAGCGCGGGCAGGGTCCACCGTCGGCACAACGGCAGCGGCGCGCAGCTCAGCGCCGCCGCTCCGGCCTCGGGACCCGTCGGCGCGATCCCTTCGACGAGGGCCGGGAACCCCAGCATCACCCCACACAGGGCGATCGCGCCCAGCCACGCTCTCGCCTGGTTCCGCATGCTGCCGACGCTAGTTCAGGACGGGCGCCGCCACGCGTCGACACCCGGCCGCCCGGGTGTCGACCGCCAGACGGTACGGCGTCCTCGCGCTCCGACTCGTGGTTCATCGTCGCGACGACGACAGTTCACTTGTTAGGTATTGCCGAATACTGTTCGGTGCATCTACCATCCGTCTGGCGACTGGGGTTCCGCTTGCTCGCATACTGGCTCGCATACCGGCGAGACGAACTCGCCGGCAGGGAGCCCCGCGCCACTCCGTCGGCAGCCCGAGCAGTGCGCGGCGCCTTACCCGAGCACGTAGGAGGCTCCGCCTTGAGCGGGAAACCGGTCGCCCAGCCGCTGTCCGAACTGTCGGACGGCGAACTCACCGCGATCTGGCTGAAGGGCAAGGACCGGAGCCAGTCCCACCGCGCGCTCGCCGAACTCGTCTCCCGGCACCGCACGAGCGTCTTCCGGTACGCCGGGCTCTGCACCACCCGGACGGCTACGGCGACGCGGCTGACCGGCGCGGCGTTCATCCGCGTACGGCGCCAGGCGCAGCGCGAGGGCGCCCGGCCCTTCGCCTGGCGTCCCGCGTTGCTCGTCGCGACGCTCAGGACGGCCGCCGATTGGGCCGCCCGTGGCCGCCACCAGGGCCTGGGGGACGCGTTCCTCGCGTGGCTGAGGGAAGAGGGGAACGCCCGCCTGGCCCGGGAGGGAGAGCGCGCATCCCTCGCCCGCCTCGCGTTCATGGACCTGCCCGAGCCCACCCAGAGCCTGGTCTGGCACGGGGCGGTCGAGGACGATCCTCCTGCGGTACTGGGCCGTCTGACCGGCCAGGACGCGGACGTCGCGGCCCGGCAACTGGCCCGGGCGCGGACGCTGTTCCGCGAAGCGTGTGTTCAGGCCCATCGCGCTCGCACCGGCGACACCTCGTGTGCGGCCTATGCGGGCCTGCTCGACGCGGCGACCCGTAACGCCGGCGTGCAGAGTCCGGCCGATCTGGCGCGGCATCTGCTGGAGTGCGCGCGATGCCGTTCGGCAGCCCGGGAACTGGCGCAGCATGGAGACCTGCTCGCCCCGGTCCTCGCGGAAGGCGTGCTGCCCTGGGGCGCCCGGCAGTATCTGCCGGCGCGTCTCGCGGGCGGCGAGGACCGCGAACGGGAGGACGATCAGAAAGGCGATCAGGAACCGGACGGCGACGGCTGGTCTCAGCAGGACTTCCAGTCCGTCAGCAACCCTGACCCCAGCAGCGCGGCGCAGCCTGCGGTCTCATCGTCGAGCCCGCACCCGCGCCCCGTTTGCCCGGCGCGCCCACGCGCTGGCGGGGTGACGGCGAGTTCCGTGCTCGCCGGTGTCGCCCTTCTGGCCACTGCGGCCTTGGGCACGGCGTTCCTCGCTTCAGAGGGGGACGACGGCCCCGGCTCCGTACAGCCGCCGACCGCCGCTCCATCCCGCGTGGAGGGATCGAGCGCACCGAACCCCGGACCGGATCCGAAGCCGACTCCGACCCCGACTGCGGACCCGAGCCCTGACGCCCCGCGTACGGAGTTGCGCAACGCCGCGACAGGACAGTGCCTCAGCCCCGCGGACGATGTCCCCGCGCCGCGGCAGACCGTGGTGAGCAGGCGGTGCACCGGCGTCGACAGCCAGCGGTGGATCCTCGGCGCGGACGCCTTGGTGCGCAACGGGGCGGACCCCGGCCTGTGCCTGGGTCCGCTCGCCGGCGACAGCGTGCTGCTGCTCCCCTGCGACGGCGATTCGCGCATCGACCCGCGTCAAGACCTGCGGGTCGAGTGGAACTTCCGCGGAGAGCTCACGCCGTACGCCGCTCGCCACTTGGTGATCGCCCCCGTCCCCTCGACGGGGGCGGACCCCGTCGCTCTCGAGCCGCGCGACGGGACGCCCTCGCAGACCTGGCTCGGAGGCCGTCCGATCAGCCTGACGCCCAGGACCCGCTAGCCCTCGGCGCACTGCTGATCTGAGCAGAGAGGCGAGGGACGCGACACGCCCCCTCGATCACGACCTCTGTCTCGACCCGGCCATCACCAGGGCCGCCGCGGCCGTGACCGTCCGACCGGCCGTCAGCATCGTTGCCGCCAGCGCCCCGGACGCGGCGACGACGGCGACGCCGACGGAGAGCAGAACGCGCTGAGGGTCGTAGCTCACGGACCCGGGCACCGCCATGGCGGCCATGCCGATGTAGTGCATCGCCGCTATACCGACTCCGCAGACGACGCCCCCGCCGAGAACCGTGAGCCAGGACGGCCGGAGCGCGATGGCGAGAATCCCCAGCCCGACGATCGCTATGGCGACGACCATGCTCAGTGCCGTCAGCGGCACGTCGTACCGCGGGGTGATTCCGTTCGGGCTGTAGCCGAGCATGGCGATGAAGTGCATGCCCCAGATCCCGCAGCCGAGCGCGACCGCGCCTCCGAGCAGCCAGTTCCAGCCATGGCGCGGCCCGCGCGTCAGCAGCCGACGCGTGCAGGCGAGCCCGAGAACGGACCCGACGAACGCGTTGGCGTAGGCCAGCACCGGGTAGATCGGCGAGGTGAACAAGGCGTGGCCATGAGACATGAGGGCCCCCGGATCGTTCTCTATGGATGCGAACAGCGTCGTTGCTCTGTCATCACCGGGAGAACAGGCGGGCAGGGCGACTTGGGGTCCGCCACCGTTCTGTTCGCTGCGCGCCCTCGAGTGCGGCCCGGTCGATCACATCGTCACGCTGTTCGGTAGAACATAGCATCGAGGGTTGATCCACTGAACAGCGTTCCGAAAGAGGCCGCCGAGCGTATGCCTCGTGGTCTCGTCGCCCGACCTGCTCCGACGGGGCGCGCCTGCGCTGCCGGCTCTCCAGCACGGGCGCCGCGACGACTGCACCGCGACAGGGCCGACCTGAGACTCGGCGGCGGCTTCAGCCGAGGCATCGCCTCCGGCTCCCCGAGCAGCGCGGACACGACAGTGCGGCTGTGCGTCCACGCCTGCGCGATCGGCGTTGTCAGTGGTCGCCAGTAAGTTCAGCGGTGTCTCGCCGTTGTGGCGCAGAAGCCCCTTTGGTGCATAGGAGATGGTGCGTTGTCAGACTGGGAGAGGTCGAGCACGGCACGGGTGATACCGCCCGCACGGCCGCGCAAGCTCGCCAAGGTCCCGTTCGTCGAGCTGGCCGACGGACGCTTGCAGGGTGTGGTGTCCAGCGGCTCGGACATCGAGCGGGTGTACGTGTCGTCGGTCGCGGCCGGCGCCTACGCGTTCGCCTGCAGCACGAACAACAACCGTCCCTGCGGCGGCGCGCGGGGCTCGTTCTGCAACCACATCCGGGCCCTGATCAACGAGGCGGTGCTGCAGTACGGCGCCGAGCGCGTCGCCCGCTATCTGAGGGTCGACACCGTGGGCGGGGAGCCGAGCGCGCAGAGCATCGCCGCCGACATGAGCAGCACGCGTCCGTCACAGGGGGACACCACGGCCGCCGCACCCGTCTTCAGCCGGTTCCTGCGCCACCTGGCGTACCTGGAACTCGCGCCGACCACCGCTCCATTGCCGGAGATGCAGTGGTTCCCGCCGACCAGGGCGGCGGCATGATGCGCGCCGACCTGCTCGTCGAGACCATCGCCGGGCTCGACGAAGCCCTGGCAGCCGTCGACGCCTTCGACCAGGCGCTGGTCACCGGACTGCTCCGGCCTCCGTCGGCCCAGGCCGCCGGCCTCGCCGAGTTCGCCCAGGCCGTGGCGGGCACGCCGCTGGCCGCAAGGGTCGCCGAGGCGGCCGAGAAGACGGTGGCCGGCACCGCGGGCGAGGATCACTTCGTCGCTCTCGCCGCTGCCCGCACCGCGCTGCTCGGCTCCGTCCACGACGCGCTGACGACGCGCGTCGACGAGGCGACCGGTCGGTCCCGCGACGAGGAGACCGTCGCGACGCCCGACGGGCAGCAGACGGCGAACCTGCTGGTCGCCGCCCGCTCCTGGCTGTCCGATCTGGCGCGCTGCGGATGGCGGGGCATCGACCACGAGGTGGTCTCCGGGTCGGCGCCGGTCGTCTCCGCGATGCTTCCCGACCCGGCCCTGCGCCGTCTGGCGACGCTCCTGGACGGTTTCGCCGCCGAGCTCGCCGCGTCCTGTCCGGGCGCCTCCCTGGAGTGCGTACCGGCACGCCGTTGGGCCGACCTGTGGTCGCGGGCGATGCTGCTGACGCTGACCGGTGCGGCCGACGCGCCGGTGACCGGCCGGGCCACCGGCCGCCTCCTGCCTCTCGGCGTCGACGTGCAGGAGCACGCGACGGCCGCACAGGCACAGGTCCACGCGGTGTTCGAGCCCGCGGACGGCGGCGCGCCCCGACTGGTGCGCGCCAGCGTGTCGGCGCCGAAGCCCGACACGGTCGTCGGAGCCGGCCTCTGGCAGCTGCTCCGCCCGCACATGTCGCTCCTGGCAGCCGTCAGCGAAGGCCGTTCCATGGAGGTCGCCGGCATGCCGATCACCGCGGAGGGCGATCTGATCTGGGGCGACGAGCACGCACGCCCCAGCGAGCCGGCCGACGCGTTCGCCACCGCTCGGGTGGCCCTGTCCACCGCGTCCGCCGCGGCGACCGCTCCCCTCGACCGGCACCCGGCGCGCATCGCCGTTCCCGTCTTCCTGGAGGGCTACACCGCTCAAAAGGACGATGACGCCCTGACGTTCGCGCTCGCGGGACACCGCCTGGCCGTCGACGCGGACCGCATTCCGACCGCCGGGCCTCTCACTCCCGAGGCCGTCGCGGCGTCGAGCGCGTGCATCGGGCTGCTCCGCTGGGACGCCGGGACGTTCGTCGTCCAGCCGCTCGCCGTCGAGACCACCGTGCGGAAGAAGTCTGTCGCGGTCCACGCCGGGGCGTGGGCCGGGGGCACCACCGACAAGGCGGGCGTCAAGGCCGAGAAGGCCGCCACCGACGCGGCGGCGGTGCTGCGCGAGCGCGCCGGAAGGCTGTTGCGGAAATGACCGGACACAACTCCGAGGTCGCCTCGCACGACAACCGCCGGCAAGTCCTGTACTGGCGGCTCCTCGCCCAGCTCTTCGACCCCGAGGAGCAGGCGTCGCTGGAGTCGGCGAGCCTCGCCGTCGTCGAGGACATCGGCCTGCCGCCCGCGCTGCTGGACCCGCAGGCGTCCGTCGACTCGGTCGTGCAGCGCCACCCCGAGCTGGCCGCCGAGTTCGACGGCCTGATGGCGCCCGAGCCCGAGCCGAAGCCCCGCCCCGAGCCGGGATCCGAGGGATCAGAGCCCGAGTCGGACTCCGAGCCTGTGTCCGAGGCCGATCCTGCGTCCGAGGCCGACCCTGCGCCAGACGACGACAACGGCGAGGACGAGGGCGACCCGGACGACGGACGTGACCGAGCCGCCGAGGTGCGGCGCGCGGCGCTCGTGTCGAAGGTGCTGCTCAACGTCTTCGCCTCCGGCTCCGGCACGGTCACCGCCGGGCAGCTGTCACGCTGGCAGTCCGACGCCGGCTGGCTGGAGCGGGCGCTCGGCTGCAAGCCCGGGGAGCTGCGCGGCGGTCGCGGCGCAGGATCCGGCGTCAGCCCGACCGGCACCGGCGGCCGTGGTACGACGCCCGACCTCAGCCGGTTGATTCCGGCGATCGGCCCGGAGCTCGGCGCCATCGAAGCCGACCTCGTCAAGCGGATGCGCCTGCGCGAGGTGCTCGCCGATCCGAAGCTCGCCGCACAGCTGACCCCGAGCATGTCGCTGATCGAGCAGCTGCTGCGCGACAAGGACAACCTGTCGGGCGTGGCGCTGGCCAACGCCAAGGCCCTCATCCGCCGCTTCGTCGACGAGGTCGCCGAGGTGCTGCGCACCCAGGTGGAGAAGGCCACGGTCGGCCCCCTCGACCGCTCGGTCCCGCCCAAGCGGGTATTCCGCAACCTGGACGTCGACCGCACGATCTGGAAGAACCTCACCAACTGGAGCCCCGAAGAGGAGCGGCTCTACGTCGACCGCCTCTACTACCGGCACACCGCGCGCAAGACGACGCCCCAGCGGCTGATCGTGGTCGTCGACCAGTCGGGCTCCATGGTCGACTCGATGGTCAACTGCACCATTCTGGCGTCGATCTTCGCCGGGCTGCCGAAGGTGGACGTCCATCTGATCGCGTACGACACACAGGCTCTCGATCTCACGCCGTGGGTGCACGACCCCTTCGAGACCCTGCTGCGCACCAACCTCGGCGGCGGCACCGACGGCACCGTCGCCATGGCGCTGGCCCAGCCGAAGATCGCCGAGCCGCGCAACACCGTCGTGGTGTGGATCTCGGACTTCTACGAATGGCAGAGCGAGCCGCTGTTCGACAGCATGACCGCCATCCACCGCTCGGGCGCCAAGTTCATCCCCGTCGGCTCGGTGACCAGCTCCGGCCGCGGCAGCGTCAACCCGTGGTTCCGGGAGCGCTTCAAAGACCAGGGGACGCCGGTGCTCTCCGGCCACATCCGCAAGCTCGTCCACGAACTCAAGACGTTCCTCGCTTAGAAAGGCCCTGATATGTCCGACCTGTTGCGCGCCCCCGCCGAGATCAAGTACGCCGAGGAGCTGGCCTGGCTGGAGTCCGTCGACGACGGTCCCAAGCCGTTCTCCTGGCGGCTGTCCCCGAAGATGGTCCGCCTGTTCATCCTGGGGTCCGAGCGCTCCGACGGCCTCGACCGGGAGATCACCCAGAAGTGGTACGGCGACCGCAGTTTCGTCGAGCGCTCCATCGTCACGCTGGCCTCCGACCGCGGCCTCCTGCTGATCGGTGACCCGGGAACGGGCAAGAGCTGGCTTGCCGAGCTGCTGTCCGCCGCGATCTGCCGCAACTCCACTCTGGTGGTGCAGGGCACGGCCGGCACCACCGAGGACCACATCAAGTACTCCTGGAACGTGTCCATGGTCATCGCCAAGGGCCAGTCGCGGGAGTCGATGATCCCCTCGCCGATCATGACCGCGATGGAGTCGGGCGCGATCGGCCGGTTCGAGGAGCTCACCCGCTCCACCAGCGACGTCCAGGACGCGCTGATCTCGATCCTGTCGGAGAAGTACATCTCGGTCCCGGAGCTGGACAGCGACAACATCGTCTTCGCCAAGCCCGGCTTCTCCATCATCGCCACGGCCAACAGCCGCGACCGGGGCGTCAACGATCTGTCCTCCGCGCTCAAGCGCCGCTTCAACTTCGTCCGCATCCCGGTGGTGACGAACAAGAAGAGCGAGGAGGAGATCGTCCGCTTCCGCACCGAGGAGCTGCTGCGCCGTCACCAGATAGAGCTGGACGTGCCGCCGACGCTGCTGGACGTGCTGCTGCAGAGCTTCGGCGATCTGCGCGCCTCCGCGGCGTCGGCGGGCAGCGACGACGAGAAGCTGGAGTCGGCCCTGTCGACCGCCGAGCAGATCGGCGTGCTCGAGGACGCGATCTTGCACAGCAACTTCTTCGGCGAGCGCGAGCTCACCGCCCGTACGCTCGCCTCCTCCCTCGTCGGGTCGCTGGCCCGGCGAGAGCCGGAGGACCTGGCGATCCTCAACAAGTATCTGCACGGCGTCGTCGAGCCGCGCAGCAAGGAAGAGGGCGGCTCCTGGCCGGAGTTCCTGGAGGGCGGTCGCGACGCGATCGCCACCCTGTCATGAGCCCCGTACAGGAGGGGACGGCCTTCGAGGCGCTGCGCGCTCAGCTGCAGGAGGCCGCCACGGCGTTCGCCGACGGGCCCGACGCGCTGGAGGGCATCCTGCTCGGGATCGTCGACGACGTCGACCGCGCGGTGCGCGAGCCACTGGAGATCTTCCCGGTCTGCCACCACTCGCCGGCCTCGGCGATCGCGATGGCGCGGCGGCTGCGCGAGAAGCAGCCGAAGGTCGTGTACCTGGAGCTGTGCGAGGACATGGCGCCGCTCCTGTCCGAGCTGCGCAACTGCCGGCTCCCGGTGGCGGTGCAGGCGTTCGCCAGCGAGGTCCAGGGCTTCCCGGCCGAGTGGGCGCCGCTGTCGGTCGTCGCGCCCATCACCGAGGCGTCGGCCGAATACCAGGCGATCGCCTACGCACTGGACACCCCGGGCGTCGAGCTGGTCCTCGTCGACCGCTCCTCGGACCATGTTTTCCAGTGGCAGGCGCGCGGGGAGCAGTCCGCCGAGGCCGCCGATCCGGACGCGCCGCCGGCCGAGGAGGAGGCCGCGCTGCACGGCGACGCGGTGGGCGTGGAGCTGGGCGACATGCGGCCGCGCTTCGCGGAGCTGGAGGAGCATCTGCTGCACCACGGCCGGGTGCGGCACTGGTCGGAGTGGTGGCACCAGTACGTCGAGCTGCCGCTCGGGGACAGCGACCACGACACCTACCGGCAGGTGATGCTGCTGATCGGCAGCCTGTTCCGGCGTCTGGCGCCCGGGGATCCCGAGCGGGTGCGCGTGGACGAGGACCGCGAGCGCTATATGTGGACCAGGATGCGCGAGCACCTCGCCGCCTCCGGGGCCGACCCCGCGGACTGCCTCTACGTCTGCGGAGCGTTCCACGCGTCCAGCCGTGTCGCGGAGTTCGGCGTCCACGGCGCCGACACCTTCGAGATCAGCCCGCCCAGTGCGAGCACCTGGCAGCACGGCCTCATCCCGTCCAGCCATGGGGCGATCGAGGCGCAGTTCGGCCTCGCCGCCGGCTCCGTGTCGATCGCCGCCACCCAGTGGGCGAAGAACGTCAAGCGCACACGGGTGCAGCCGTTCCGGCTCGTGGGGCAGGCCGGGGCGAAGAAGGCCGCGAAGCCGAGGAAGACCGCGGCGCCAGCCGTTCCCGCAGGGGCGGACACGACCGCGGGCGAGCCCATGGACAAGCTCTCCGGCTTCCTGCAGCGCCCGCCCGTCCTGGACCGCCTGGACGAGGCCGAGCTGCTCGGCTGGTCGGTGGAGATCGTGCGCGCGGCCCGCCGCAACGGCTACCTCGCCTCCACCGCCGACGCCATCGCGGTATTCGAGACGTCGATCCTGCTCGCCGGGATGCGCGATCGGGCCAAGCCCACGCCGTACGACTTCCAGGACGCGGCGATCACCTGCATCGAGAAGGACTCCGTGCCGGGCCGGCGCGACGTGCGCCGCCTCGTGGAGATCATGATGGGCGGCGACCGGATCGGCCAGGTCGGCTACGACGCGCTGCCGCCGCTGGCACGCGATGTGCACGACCGGCTCGCCCCGCTGAACCTGAAGCTGCAGCAGCGCGGTGTGCAGCGGGCGCTGCTGGACATGGCCTCCCAGCCGGAACTGGAGCAGTGCTCCGACGTGCTGTGGATGCTGCGCCATCTGATGCCCCACGGCGCGGCGCGGCCGATCATGGGCGAGCGGCGGCTCGGCGAGCGGCCGATCCAGGAGTCATGGGACCTCGCGCTCGGCACCCATCAAAGGGCGCTGATCGAACTCGGCTACGAGGGCGTCAGCATCGAGCAGGTCCTCGAGCAGCGCCTGCGGCGCAGCGCGTACGACGCGCACGCGACCACGGCGACCGTCCTTCAGGCCGTCGAGGACGCCACGCTGTATCTGCGCAGCCGCCGCCTCTCCGACGAACTGGGCACCCGCGCCCTGGAGGTCCTGGCGACGGAGCGCAGCGTCGACGGAGCACCGGAGGTGCTCCGTCGGGTGCGCCGGCTGCTGGCGTACTACCGGACCAGCGAGCCGACGCTGCCGGCGTGGATCGAGTCCTTCGTCAAGACGGGCTACGCGCACTACTGCACTCTGCTGCCGACGGCGTTCACCGACGAGGACGCGACCGTCCGGCAGGTGGCCGCCATGCTGGGCTTCCTGTTCAGCATGGAGAGCCTGGCGCTGTCGCTCGGCTGCGACCGTACGCAGCTGGAGCTGGCGTTCGCGCAGTCGCATCCGCAGGAGCCGCCCAAGGTGGCGCTGCTGTGGGCGGCCGAGGTGCAGCTCGGGCAGCGCTCCCGTGCCGACCTGCGGGCGCGGTGCGACGAACTGCTGGGCAACCCCCTGGTGGTGCCAGCCTATCCGCGCTATCTCAGCGGATTCCTGCACGCGCTCGAGCCGGTGCCGCAGCTGGCGGACTTCGTCGTGGAGGCGGTCTCGAACGCGTTCGCGCGGCTGCCGGATCCGGTGCTGCTGCCCTGGCTGCCGACCCTGATCACCACCTTGCGGTCCGACGGCGCCGAGTTGGCGCCGCTGCTGATCCGTGAGGCCGGACGGGTCTTCCCCGGCCGGCTGGCGGCCCTGGACGCGTGGACGCCGCCGTGGGAGGACCTGCCGGACGCGGCTGCGCTGCCGATGGCAGGCCGCGCAACCGGGGGGAACGGCGCCGTGCTGCTCGCCGCTCATCCGGCGACGTGCGATGCGCTGGCGGATCTGCTGGGCTGCGACGGCACGTGGGAGACGGCGAGTCCCGCCCCGTCGGGCGCGGCGCTCGTCGGTCGCCACCCGGACACAGCGGAGGCGCTGGGGGTGCTGCTGGCCGGCTGACGACATAGGCGAGACAAGCCCGCTGGCCCACGGCGCCGGATCCGCGTCCCGCGGCAACGGCAGCCAGTGGGGGGCGGCCCCTCGACTGCGCCCGGCTGCGGCGGACTCAG
>NZ_JBFAYB010000125.1:0-20479 GCF_040681075.1 Streptomyces sp. NPDC051907
CGGCGGCGTCGACGGCGGCTCCGGCGAGGGAGCGGACGACCGTGGTCGTGGCCCACCGGCTCGCCACCGCGGCCCGCGGCCGGCGTCGCGTCCCGCGAGCGTGCCCACGGCGGGAGCTCGCGGCCTGCGAGGTCCGTTCGGCCCGCGCCAGGAGGCCGAAGGGGAAGAGCGGCGGACAGACCCTTGCCAGAAGCCGCGGCGGCTGGATTACTGATCGGCAGCACAGGGCGCGACCGAATGATCGGTCGTCCGGTTTGGACGGGAGTTCTCGGCATGACGGACCTGCTGGACGCGGCGGAGCGGCTCAGCCGCGAGGAGCTGGAGGCGCTGCAGCTGGAGCGGCTGCGCAAGACCCTGCGCCACGCGTACGACAACGTCGCCTTCTACCGGCAGTCCTTCGACAAGGCGGGACTGCGTCCCGAGGACTGCCGCAGCCTCGCCGACCTGGCCCGGTTCCCCTTCACCGCCAAGACCGATCTGCGCGACCACTACCCGTTCGGGATGTTCGCCGTGGAGCAGTCCCAGGTCCGGCGGATCCACGCCTCCAGCGGGACGACCGGCCGGCCGACCGTCGTCGGCTACACCGAGCGCGATCTGGACACCTGGGCGGACGTCGTGGCGCGGTCGATCCGCGCGGCCGGCGGCCGGCCGGGCCACAAGGTCCATGTGGCGTACGGATACGGGCTGTTCACCGGCGGCCTCGGCGCGCACTACGGCGCCGAGCGGCTCGGCTGCACGGTCATCCCCGCCTCCGGCGGCATGACCGCCCGCCAGGTGCAGCTGATCCAGGACTTCCGCCCCGAGATCATCATGGTGACGCCCTCGTACATGCTCACTCTGCTGGACGAGTTCGAGCGGCAGGGCGTCGATCCGCGGTCGACCTCTCTCAAGGTCGGCATCTTCGGGGCCGAGCCGTGGACGGAGGAGATGCGCCGGGAGATCGAGGAGCGGTTCGCGATCGACGCCGTCGACATCTACGGACTCTCCGAGGTGATCGGCCCCGGGGTGGCGCAGGAGTGCGTGGAGACCAAGGACGGACTGCACATCTGGGAGGACCACTTCTATCCGGAGGTCGTCGACCCGTTCACGGGCGAGGTGCTGCCGGACGGCGAGTCGGGCGAGCTGGTCTTCACCTCGCTGACCAAGGAGGCCATGCCGGTCGTCCGGTACCGGACGCGGGATCTGACGCGGCTGCTGCCGGGCACGGCCCGCGTGTTCCGGCGGATGGAGAAGGTGACCGGGCGCAGCGACGACATGGTGATCCTGCGCGGGGTCAACCTCTTCCCCACCCAGATCGAGGAGATCGTGCTGCGCACCCCGCACGTCGCCCCGCACTTCCAGCTGCGGCTGACACGCGAGGGCCGGCTGGACGCGCTGACCGTGCGGGCGGAGGCCCGGGCCGAGGCGACCTCCGAGCAGCGGGCGGCAGCCGAGCAGGCCATCGCGACGGCCGTGAAGGACGGCATCGGGGTCTCCGTGACGGTCGAGGTGGTCGACCCGGAGACGCTCGAGCGGTCGGTCGGCAAGCTCAAGCGCATCGTGGACCTGCGGGACGCCTAGCAGCCGCTCCCGGAGAGCGTGGAGCGGTCACACGTGCTCGCGCCGCATATGGTCGTCGACGGTGTCGATGAGTTCCCGGAGCCGGTCGCGGGTGGCCCAGGAGAGGCGCGGCCCGAGCCCGTCGGGGCCGGGGAAGAGCACGAGCGCCCGCTGCGCCTCGGTGGTGTAGGCGGCGGCCGGCTGGTAGCAGTAGGGGTGCTCGGCGCTCACCGCCGACCGGACGCTGTCCGCGAAGGACCGGTCGCCCTCGTCCATGAGGACGGCGTCGAAGCCGAACAGATGGGGAAAGGTCTGCAGGAACTCCCATCCGTCCATGGGCAGTTCCCCGTACTCCGGCGCGCCCTGGCGGTCGAGCAGCCGCACCAGCTCGGCCAGGGTGCGCAGATACTCGGCCGGGTCCATTGCTCCGGCCGCGCGCGCCGTCTTCTCGCGGAACGCCGGCGGGAAGGCGTCGAGCGTGCCCAGCCGGGCGACGGTCTCGGCCGCGAAGTCCAGCACGCCGGACGCCGCGTAGACGGAGCAGTTCCAGTGCGCGGTCCAGTTGTCGCCGACCACGCGGATGTACCGCTGGATCGCCTCGTCCAGGGGCAGCCTCCCGCCCGACTCCTGGGCCGCGACGGCGATGTCGAGGAGCCGCAGCGCCGGGCCGTCCGAGAACAGCGACACCGGGGACGGCTGCGGATGACGTGCCTGGCTCATTCCCAGAACGGTACCGGGACCCGCAAGTCGCCCAGCGACCCTCAGGAGGCCGTGAAGCGGTCCCTCAGCTCCCGCTTGAGGATCTTGCCGCTGGCGTTGCGCGGGAGCTCGTCCACGAACAGGATCCTCTTCGGGGCCTTGAAGTGGGCGAGCCGCTCCTTCGCATGGGCGATCAGCTCGGCCTCGCCGACCTCCTCGCGCGCGACGACCACCGCGGTCACCGCCTCGATCCAGCGCTCGTCCGGCAGTCCGATCACCGCGGTCTCCGCGACGGACGGGTGCGTGTAGAGCGCGTCCTCGACCTGCCGGGACGCGACCAGCACGCCGCCGGAGTTGATGACGTCCTTGACCCGGTCGACGACGGTGAAGTACCCCTGCGCGTCGCGGACGGCGAGGTCGCCGGAGCGGAACCAGCCGTCGCGGAACGCCTCCTCGGTCTCCTGCGGCTTGTTCCAGTACCCCTCGCACAGCTGCGGCGAGCGGTAGACGACCTCGCCGGCCGTGCCGTCCGCCACCTCCTTGCCGTCCTCGTCGACGACCCTCGCCTCGACGAACAGGACGGGCCGGCCGCAGGACTCCATCCGGCCCTCGTGCTCGTCGGGGCCGAGGACGGTGGCGAGCGGACCGATCTCGCTCTGCCCGAAGCAGTTGTAGAAGTCCAGCTCCGGCAGGCGCTCGCGGAGCCTCTGCAGCACGGGCACGGGCATGATCGACGCCCCGTAGTACGCCTTGCGCAGCGCGCCGAGCTCGCGCGAGGCGAACTCCGGGTGGCCGGCGAGGCCGATCCACACGGTGGGCGGCGCGAACAGGCTGTCGGCGCGCCCCTCTTCGACGAGGTCGAAGATCTGGACCGGGTCGGGAGCGTCGACGATGGTGTTCTCCGCGCCGACCGCGAGGTAGGGCAGCAGAAAGACGTGCATCTGGGCCGAGTGGTACAGCGGCAGCGAGTGCACGGGCTTGTCGTGCCGTGTCAGGTCGAGCGCGGCGACGGCGCTGACGTACTCGTGCACCAGGGCGCGGTGGGTCATCATCGCGCCCTTGGGCAGGGCGGTGGTGCCCGAGGTGTAGAGCAGCTGGACCAGGTCCTCGGCCTCCGGCGCCCGCTCGGGCGTGAAGGGCCGGGGCGTGCGCAGCTCCTCGAGCAGCGAGCCGTCCGCGTCCCGCAGCGGCCGTACGGCGAGGCCTTCGGGGAGCCGGGGCGCGAGGTCGGGGTCGGCGAGGACGAGGGAGCTGCCGGACTGCTCGAGGATATAGCGGAGGTCGTCGCCGGCGAGGTTCTGGTTGACGGGGACATGGACGAACCCGGCCCGGGCGCAGGCGAGGAAGCCGATGAGGTACGCGTCGGAGTTGTGACCGTACGAGGCGACGCGGTCGCCTGGACGCAGCCCATGGCCGGCGAGGACGCCGGCCGCGGTGGTGACGGCGGCGTCGAGGCCGGCGTAGCTCCACTCCCGGTCGCGGTACCGCACGGCGGTCTGGTCGGGGGTGCGGCGGGCGCTGCGCCGCACGATGCCGTCGACTGTGCTGCTGCGTACACCTGTCATGGCGCGATCCTGGGCGGGCGCCCGGTGGCCGGTCAAGGCCGCAGGCGCCGAACGGGTGTTGACAGGGCGTCCGGTGGGCTGACTGCATGGCCCGACAAGCTCTGACTTCTCACTCGTTGGGAGGCACGTTGCTCTTCCGCACCCGCTTGAGACGGCTCACGCTCACCGGCGTGGCCCTGCTGACGGCCGCCGCCGTGCTGCCGCCGGCAGCCGCTGCCGACACCCGTGACGGCCACCGCCCTGACGGACGGCCCCACGCCGGCGGCCTGTCCGCCGTCATCCGCTATACCGAGCACGGCATTCCGCACATCGTCGCCAAGGACTACGCGAACCTCGGCTTCGGCAGCGGCTGGGCGCAGGCCGCCGACCAGGTGTGCGTCCTCGCCGACGGCTTTGTGACCGTACGAGGCGAGCGCTCGCGCTTCTTCGGCCCGGACGCGGCCACCGACGGCTCGCTCTCCTCGGCGTCGAGGAACCTCGCCAGCGATCAGTACTTCGGCGGCGTCCGCGACGCGCGCACGGTCGAGAAGCTGCTCGCCGCACCCGCGCCGACCGGCGCCGGACGGCAGGTCAAGGAGCTGATGCGGGGCTGGGCGGCCGGCTACAACGCCTGGCTCGCACAGAACCGCGTCACCGACCCGGCGTGCAGGAACGCGCCGTGGGTCCGTCCGGTGAGCACGCTGGACGTCGCCCGGCGCAACTTCGCCGTCGCGGTGCTCGGCGGCCAGGGACGCGCCGTCGACGGGATCACCGCCGCCCAGCCGCCGGCCTCGCCCGGCGCGCCGGCCGGCGCCGCATCCGACCGAGCTACCGACCCGGCTCCCGACCCCGCCGCGGACCTGGCGGCGGCCGACACGGCGAAGGCGTGCGCCGCGGTGCTCCCGGGCGACCCGCAGGCGTGCGGGGTGCTCGAACGCTGGGACCGCACGACGGACGTGGAGAGCCGGGGCGCGCTGCTCTTCGACCGCTTCTGGCGCAAGTTCACCGCGGCGGTCCCGCAGACAGCGCAGTGGAAGGTCCCGTTCTCGGCGACCGACCCGGTGCGCACGCCGCACACTCTCGACACCGCCTCGCCGGGCTTCGCCAAGGCGCTGCGGGACGCGGTCGCCGAGCTGCGCGCGGCCGGCATCCCGCTGGACGCTCCGCTGGGCGAGGGTCAGTTCGTCGTGCGCAACGGCAAGCGCATCCCCATCCACGGCGGCACGGAGTCGCTGGGGGTCTGGAACAAGGTCGAGCAGGTGTGGAACGCGGCGGGCGGCGGCTATACGGAGACGGTGCACGGTTCCAGCCATATCCAGGCGGTCGGCTGGAACGGCGGGCGCTGCCCCAAGGCGCGCACGCTGCTCGCCTACTCCCAGTCGTCCAATCCGTCATCGCCGCACTTCAGCGACCAGACCGAGCTGTACGCGCGAGAGCGCTGGGTGACGTCGCGGTTCTGCGAGCGGAACATTCTCAGCTCGCCGAAGCTGAGGGTGGTGCGCGTCAGGGGCTGAAGGAGAGGAAGACGAAGCCGGCGAACAGCACCAGATGAACGCCGCCCTGGAGCAGGGTGGCCCGTCCGGGCACCACGGTGAGGGCGCTGACCACGGCGGTGAGCGCGAGCAGCACCATGTGGGTGGCGTCCTCGCCGAGCACCAGCGACCCGGGCAGCCAGATCGTGGCGACCGCGATCACCGGGATCGTCAGCCCGATGCTGGCGATGGCGGAGCCGTAGGCCAGGTTGAGGCTCGTCTGCATGCGGTCGCGGCGCGCGGCGCGGACGGCGGCGAGGGTCTCGGGCATCAGGACCATCAGGGCGATGGCGACGCCGACGACGGCCGTGGGCAGGCCCGCCGACTCGACCGCCTCCTCGATGGTCGGCGAGACGAGCTTGGCGTTGCCGACGACGGCGACGAGCGCCACGAACAGCAGCGCCACGCTCCACCACGTCCGGCTGACGGTGGGCAGCGGGGCGTGCTCCTCGTGGTCGTCCAGGGGGCCGCTCTCGTCGCCGTCGCGGGCGACGGGCAGGAAGTACTCGCGGTGCCGGACGGTCTGGACGGCGACGAAGAGGCCGTAGAGGCAGATCGAGGCGGTCGCGGCGAACGCCAGCTGGGCCGTCGTGAACTCCGGTCCGGGATGGCTGGTCGTGAACGAGGGCAGTACCAGGGTCATGGTGGCGAGGGTGCAGACGGTCGCCAGCGCCCCGCCCGAGCCCTCGGCGTGGAAGACGGCGACGCGGTTGCGGACCGCGGCGACCAGCAGGGACAGCCCGACGATGCCGTTGCAGGTGATCATGACGGCGGCGAAGACGGTGTCCCGGGCGTAGGAGGACGCCTTGTTTCCGCCGCTCGCCATCAGGGTGACGATCAGGCCGACTTCGATGACGGTCACGGCGACGGCGAGGACGAGCGAGCCGAAGGGCTCGCCGACGCGGTGCGCGACGACCTCGGCATGGTGCACGGCCGCCAGGACCGCGCCGATCAGACAGAGGGCGACCAGGCTGACGGCGAGGCCGGGCAGGGAGCGTCCCCAGCCGAGCACCAGGGAGACCACGGCGACGACGGGCGCCCAGGTGGACCACTGAGACATCAGCGCTGCCGTGCCGGACTTCATGCGGCCACGCTGCCAGCCGACCGGGCGGGTCGCGCGGGGTACTGGGCCAACGGGGTCCTGCGCGGGGTCTCCCGTACGCACTGCTCTCGGGCCGGGTCCTCCGTGCGCGCCGCACTCCGCCCGGCTCCTCCGGCCCGGGCCCTCCGTGCCCCGTCCTCGCTGCACGGACCGCTCTCCGCCCGGGTCCTTCGTACGCCTCCGCTCTCCGCCCGGGTCCGCCGTACACCCCGCACTCCGCCCGGGCATCCCGCACGCACCGCTCTCGAGCCGGGTCCTCCGTACACCCAGCACTCTGCCCCGGGTTCTCCGGTGCGCCCCGCCCTCCGCCCCGGGCCTCTCGCACGCACCGCTCGTTCCCCGGCGCCTCGCTCCCCCGCGCCGCGGCCGTCCGCGCGGCTACGCAGGGCCGGCCCCCCGCGTAGCCGGCCCTGCGGATCGAGCTCTCTCAGAGCGGCCGGTCGTGCCCTTCCCAGTAGGGGTCCCGCAGTCGGCGCTTGTAGAGCTTGCCGTTCGGGTCGCGGGGCATCGACTCGATGAAGTCCACGGTCTTGGGCCGCTTGTACCCCGCCAGCCGCCGCTCGCAGTGGGCGAGGATCTCGGCGGCCAGCGCCGCGTCCCCCGTATGCCCGTCGGCCGGCTCGACGACCGCCTTGACCTCCTCGCCCCAGTCGGCGTGCGGAATGCCGAAGGCGGCGGCGTCGGCGACGGCGGGATGGGCGAGCAGCGCCGACTCGATCTCGGCGGGGTAGATGTTGACCCCGCCCGAGATGATCATGTCGATCTTGCGGTCGCGGAGGAAGAGGTAGCCGTCCGCGTCGAGGACCCCGAGGTCGCCGACGGTGAAGAAGTCGCCGATCCGGTTCTTCGCCGTCTTGGCCTCGTCCTTGTGGTAGCTGAAGCCGCCGGTGCTCATCTTCATGTAGACCGTGCCCAGCTCCCCCGGCGGCAGCCGCCTCCCGTCGTCGTCGAAGACGGCGAGCTCGCTGATGGGCCAGGCCCTGCCGACCGTGCCCGGCTTCTTCAGCCAGTCCTCGGCGGTCGCGAACGCGCCTCCGCCCTCGCTCGCCGCGTAGTACTCCTCCACACAGCTCCCCCACCAGTCGATCATCGCCCGCTTGACGTGCTCAGGGCAGGGCGCGGCGCCGTGGATGGCGTGCCGCATCGACGAGACGTCGTACCTCTCCTTCACCTCGTCGGGCAGCGCCAGCAGCCGGTGGAACTGGGTCGGCACCATATGGGTGTGGGTGCAGCCGTACGCGTCGATCAGCCGCAGCATCTCCTTCGGCGTCCACTTGTCCATCAGCACGAGCCGATGGCCGATGTGCAGAGCGGCGCCCGCGAACTGGAGCACCGCCGTGTGGTAGAGCGGCGAGCAGACCAGATGGACGTTGCCGTCGAACGGCTTGATGCCGAAGATGCCGAGGAAGCCGCCGAGGTAGGTCTCCTCGGGGAGTCTGCCGGAGAGCGGGCGACGGATGCCGCGGGGCCGGCCGGTGGTGCCGGAGGTGTAGTTCATGACCCAGCCCAGCGACCGGTCGGCGGGCGGGGAAGCGGGCCGGCCGTCGAGGAGCTCGGCGTACGGACGGAATCCCGTGACCTGGCCCACGGCGTAGCGGTGGCTCGCGGGCAGCTCCGCCTCGTCGGCGGCGGCCCGCGCCGCGTCCGCGAACCGCTCGTGCGCGATGAGGACCTTGGCGCCCGAGTCGGCGACGATCCAGGCGATCTCGGGGCCTACGAGGTGGTGGTTGACGGGGACGAGGTAGAGCCCGGCCTGGGAGGCGGCGAGGTAGGCGGTGAGGAACTCGACCGAGTTGGGCAGGACGACCGCGAACGCGTCGCCCTGGCCGAGTCCGGCCGCGCGCAGACCGTGGACGAGCTGGTTCACGGCGGCGTGCAGCCGTGCGGCGGTCCACTCCTCGCCGTCCGGCGCGATCAGGACCGTGCGGTCGGGGTCGGCGCTCGCCTGCGCCCAGAATCCGTTGGGGGGCTGGTTCATGACTGGCTCCGTCCCGCGATGCGGCCGAGTCGGTCCACGGCTCGCTCGAAGCCGCGGGTCAGGTCGTCGAAGACGGCCTGGACGCTGCGCTCCTCGGTCATCCGGCCGACGATCTGGCCGACCGGCGTGCCCAGCAGCGGTTCCACCTCGTGCTTCTGGATACGGGAGACGGCCTCGGCGACCAGCAGCCCCTGGAGCGGCATGGGCAGGGCGCCCGGGCCGCCGGGGTCGTCCCAGGCGTCGGTCCACTCGGTGCGCAGCTGGCGTGCGGGCTTGCCGGTCAGGGCGCGGGAGCGGACCGTGTCGCCCGAGCCCGCGGCGAGGAGTTTGGCGGTCAGCGCGCGGGAGTGCAGATCGGCCTCGAGGGTGGTGAGCCAGAGCGAGCCGAGCCACGCGCCCTGCGCGCCGAGGGCGAGCGCGGCGGCGATCTGCTCGCCGCTGCCGATGCCTCCGGCGGCGAGCACGGGCAGCGGGCCGACGGCCTCGACGACTTCGGGCGTGAGCACCATGGAGGCGATCTCCCCGGTGTGGCCGCCTGCCTCGTAGCCCTGCGCGACCACGACGTCGATGCCCGCCTCGGCGTGGCGGCGGGCGTGCTTGGCGCTGCCGGCGAGGGCGGCGACGAGGACGCCGTGGTCGTGGGCGCGCTCGACGACGTCGGCGGGCGGGGAGCCGAGCGCGTTGGCGAGCAGCTTGATCGGGTAGTCGAAGGCGACGTCGAGCTGGGTGCGGGCGACCTGCTCCATCCAGCCGGTGATGCGCCAGCCGGACGCCTCGCCCTCGGCGAGCTCGGGCACGCCGTGCTGGGCGAGGGTGTCGTCGACGAACTGCCGGTGGCCCGCGGGGATCATCGCCTCGACGTCGGCCTCGGTCACCCCCTCGACCTTCTTGGCGGGCATGACGACGTCCAGGCCGTAGGGCTTGCCGTCGGTGTGGGCCTGCATCCAGTCGAGGTCGCGTTTGAGCTCGTCGGGCGCGGTGTAGCGGACCGCGCCGAGCACGCCGAAGCCGCCGGCCCGGGTGATGGCCGCGGCGACCGCTGGGAACGGCGTGAAGCCGAAGATGGCGTGCTCGATGCCCAGTTGTCTGCTCAGCTCCGTCTCCATGGGCGGCAGGATGCCGCAGCCCGGCGGACGAGGGAAGAGATTTTCTGATGCCGTGTCAGATTCTTCGGTTTCCTTGAATGGTTGACAACGACTCCGCTCCGCAAGAAAGTTTCACTGCCGAAGGGGATCCCGAAAGATACTTTCAGGAGGGTGCCGGATGACCGAGGACGCGGCGGGCAGAGGGATCAGCCGGCGCAGACTGGGCGGCGGGGTGCTGGCTCTGGGCGGGGCGCTCGCGCTGGCCCCGATCCCGTTCGCCCAGGCGGCTTCGGGCCCCGGCGCCCTGGGCGGCGGGGCGGGCGCGGGGACGGGACCGCGAGGCGGGGACGGCGGCCGGACGGGCGCCGCCGGAAAGCCGCGGCCCACGCTGCGGCCCGGCTCCCCCGAGCAGGCCGGGCTGATCCCCGGCCATCTGGACCGGCTCGTGGCCGACGCCGAGAAGTTCCTCGACCCCTCCCCCAAGCACCCCTGGTACGCCGGGGCCGTGCTGCTCGCCGGGCGCGGCGGAACCGTCGCCCTGCACAAGCCGATCGGCATGGCCGTGCGCTACGCGGCGTACGACGAGACGACGGACACGGGCGTGGAGCTCCCGGCCGAGCAGCAGATTCCGATGGCCGGGGACACCGTCTTCGATCTGGCGTCCGTCTCCAAGCTGTTCACCTCGATCCTCGCCGTGCAGCAGATCGAGCGCGGCGCGCTGGAGCTCGAGGCGCCGGCGGCCTCCTACCTTCCGGATTTCGGCGGCGCAGGCAAGCAGGATGTGACGGTACGCCAGCTGCTGACCCACACCTCGGGGTTCCGCGCCTGGATTCCGCTGTTCAAGGAGCCGACGCGGGAGGCGATGCTCAGTCGGCTCTGGAACGAGACGCTCGCCAGCCCGCCCGGCGCCAAGTACCTCTACTCCGACCTCAATCTGATCTCGCTACAGCTGATCCTGGAAGAGATCACCGGTAGCACTCTGGATGTCCTGCTCCGAAACGAGATCACCGCTCCGCTCGGCATGCACCGCACTCTCTTCAATCCGCCCGCCTCCTGGAAGCCGAAGATCGCCGCCACCGAGGACGCCCGGCTGCCCTGGTCCGGCCTCGACCGCGGCCTGGTGTGGGGCGAGGTGCACGACGAGAACGCGTACGGGTTCGGCGGGGTCGCCGGCCACGCCGGCGTCTTCTCCTGCGCCTGGGACCTCGCCGTCCTCGCCCGCACCCTCCTCAACGGCGGCGTGTACGGGCGGCGGCGCATCCTGGGCCCGGAGTCCGTGGAGCTGATGTTCACCGACTTCAACAACGCCTTCCCCGGCGACGAGCACGGCCTCGGCTTCGAGCTCTACCAGCACTGGTACATGGGCGCGATGGCCACGCCCCGCTCCGCCGGCCACACCGGCTTCACAGGCACCTCGCTGGTTCTCGACCCGACCACCGACTCGTTCCTGATCGTGCTCGGCAACTCCGTTCACCCCGTCCGCGGCTGGCGCTCCGGCAGCGCCCCGCGCGTCGCCGCCGCGAACAACATGGCCCGCGCGGTCGCCGTCCGGCCGGCGCACGGACGCACCGCCTGGTTCTCCGGGATGGCCGCCGCGAGGTCCGCCACGCTCACCCTGCCCCCGCTGGCCCTCGCCTCCGAGCGGGCGCGGCTGCGGTGCTCGCTGTGGTGGGACACCGAGCCGGGGTCGGACGCGCTGTTCCTGGAGGCGTCGACGGACGAGGGGGCGACATGGCGGCCGGTGCCGTTCACCACCGTACGGAAGTCGGCGGAGCCGCAGCCGCATCCCGCGGGGACGGCGACCGGCTGGTCCGGGCGGGTCTGGCATCTGCTGACGGCGGACCTGGCGGCCTGGCGCGGGGCGAGGGCGCGACTGCGCTGGCGCTATACGACCGACCAGCTCTATGTGGGCCGCGGGGTGTACGTGGACGGGCTGCGGGTGGAAGACCGCGGCCGTCCCGTGTTCGACGGCTCCCGCCCCAAGGAGGCGGCACTGATCGAGACGGACGGCTGGACGGCGTCCCGGGACTGAGGGGAGATGTGGCGTGGGCGTGGGCGTGGCGGGGGCTTGCCCAGGTGCGGGGCGCCGGCGCGAGGGCCCCGCGTCCGGACGGACAGGGCCCGTCCCGGACGACAAGTCCGGGTCCTGGGCCGCCGCGTGACGAGGGCTGCCCGGTACGGGGCACCGACGCGAGAGCCCCGCATCCGGGACGGACAGGGCCTTCCGCGAGCCTGCCGGGCCCGGCCCGGACGACAGGCCCGGGCCCCGGGCCACCGCGTGACGAGGCCTGCCCGGTACGGGGCGCCGGCGCGAGGGCCCGCACCCGGACGGACAGAGCCCGTCCCGGACGACAAGCCCGCCCCCCGGCCCGCTGGCTGAGAGGCCGTCAGGCCAGGTCGTCGCGCCGGCGACGATCGCGACCGCGCCGGTCAGCCCTGATCACGCCGCAGGCCGAGAACCGGTGGCGGCCCGCCGGAACGGCCGCAGCCCCCGGCCGCCGCCCCCGTCCACCCCGCCGCCCCGCCGCCCCCGTCGCAGTGGCCCAGCGCCGCCATCGCCGCGTTGTGTCCCGGCACCCCGCTGACCCCGCCGCCGCGCACCGCGCCCGCCCCGCACAGGAGCACGTTGGCGTGTGCCGTCTCGACGCCCCAGCGCCCGGTGGACTCCGATGCGTAGGGGAAGGAGAGGTCGCGGTGGAAGATGTGGCCGCCGGGCAGCCGCAGGTCCGCCTCCAGGTCCAGGGGGGTCTTCGCCTCGATGCACGGCTGTCCGTGCTCGTCCAGCGCGAGGCAGTCCTCGATCGGCTCGTCCAGATGGGCGTCGAGCTGGGCGAGCGTGGCCGCCAGCAGTTCGGCGCGCGCCGCCTCGTTGTCCGCGGCGAAGAGCCTGGCCGGGGTGTGCAGCCCGAACAGGGTCAGCGTCTGGTACCCCTGGGCGACCAGCTCGGGAGCGAGGATCGTGGGGTCGGTCAGCGAGTGGCAGTAGATCTCCGAGGGCGGCGCGCTGGGCAGCCGCCCGTCGGCCGCCTCGCGGTAGGCGGTCGCCAACTGCCCGTACCCCTCGGCGACATGGAAGGTCCCCGAGAACGCCTCGCGGGGGTCGACGGACCGGTCGCGCAGCCGTGGCAGCCGGCTCAGCAGCATGTTCACCTTGAGCTGCGCGCCCTCGGCGGCGGCGGGCGGCTCGTCGCCGAGCAGTTCGGCCAGCGCCTGCGGCGAGGCGTTCACCAGCACCTGGCGGGCCGCGACCGTGCCCTGCGCGCCGTGGGAGCGGTAGGTCACCTCCGCCCGCTCTCCGTCGGTCTCCACGCGGGTCGCCTCGTGCAGGACGCGGATCTCCGCGCCCGCCGCCCTGGCCGCGTCAGCGAGCGCGTCGGTCAGCGCGCCCATGCCGCCCACGGGCACGTCCCAGTCGCCCGTGCCGCCGCCGATGACGTGGTAGAGGAAGCAGCGGTTCTGGACGAGCGAGGGGTCGTGAGCGTCGGCGAAGGTGCCGATCAGGGCGTCGGTGAGCACCACTCCGCGTACGAGGTCGTCGGCGAACCGCTTCTCGATCGCGACGCCGACGGGCTCCTCGAACAGCTCCCGCCACGCGCGCTCGTCGTCGATGCGGGCCCGCAGCTCCTCGCGGGTGGGCAGCGGCTCGGTGAGGGTGGGGAAGACCCGCTGGGCGAGCCGCGCGGTCATCCCGTAGAACTCCTGCCAGGCCGCGTACTCGCTCTCTCCGCCGGTGATCTCCGCGAAGGACTCGCGGGTCCGGCCGCCGCCCACGAGCAGGCCGCCGGCGCCCTTCGGCGTGTACGAGGAGACGGTGCGCTTGCGGACCGCGAAGTCCAGCCCCAGATCGCGGACGATCTTGTCGGGCAGCAGCGACACGAGGTACGAGTACTGCGACAGCCGGGCGTCGACTCCGTCGAAGGGACGCGCGGACAGGGCGGCGCCTCCGGTGACGCCGCGCCGTTCCAGTACGAGGACGGAGCGTCCGGCGCGGGCGAGATAGGCGGCGGCGACCAGACCGTTGTGGCCGCCGCCCACGATCACTGCGTCATACATGGTGTGTGCGGGCATGGCCGGACCCTAGCCGCTATCGGCCGAGCGCGCCCCGTTGCTGTCGCAGGGCGGCCACCCGCCGGTACAGCTCGACCGCCTCGGTGTGCCGGCCCAGCTGCTCCAGGCAGTGCGCCTCGTCGTTGCGGCTGGCCAGCGCGTCGGGATGGTCCATGCCCAGCACCCGCTCGCGCGCGTCGGCGACCTTTCCGTAGACGGCGAGCGCGTCGCCCCAGCGGCCCAGCCAGCCCAGGCCGACGGCGACCTCGCGACGGCTGACCAGGGTGTCGGGATGGTCCGCGCCCAGCACCCGTTCGCGCAGGGCCAGCACGTCGCGCGACTCGGCGAGCGCCTCCTCCCAGCGGGCGAGCCGGCCGAGGTTCACGCCCAGGCCGTGGCGGGCGCGCAGGGTCTCGGGGTCGGCCGGGCCCTGGACGCGGGTGCGGTCGTCGACGAGGTCGCGGTAGAGCTCCAGGGCCTCGGCGCTGCGGCCGAGCCGGCCGAGGCTGATGCCGACCTCGTAGCGGGCGGCGAGGGTGTCGGGGTGGTCCGAGCCCAGCGCCTGGGCGCGTGCCGAGGCGACCTCGCGGTAGGTCTGCAGGGCCTCGGTCCACCGCCCCAGCTGGCCGAGCGCGTAGGCCACCTCGTAGCGGGTGACCAGGGTGTCGGGGTGGCCGGCGCCGAGCACGCGGGCGCGCGCGGCCGCTACCTCGTACGCCATCTGGTACGAGTCCTCGAGCCGGCCGAGCCTGCTGAGGTTGTAGGCGAGGTTGTGGCGACATCGCAGCGTGTCGGGGTGCTCGTGGCCCATCGTCCGCTCGCGGGAGTCCAGGACCGCCGCGTACAGCTGGTGCGCCTCGAAGTGCCGCCCGAGCTGGCCGAGGACGTACGCCATCTCCTGGCGGGCGGCGAGCGTCTCGGGGTGGTCGGCCCCCATGGTCCGCTCGCGCCCGTCGGCGACCCGTCCGAACTCCCGCAGCGCGTCCGCGGCCCGTCCGGTCCGGCTGAGCGTGAAGCCGACCTCGTAGCGGCTGGCCAGGGTGTCGGGGTGGTCGGGGCCGAGGGTGTGCTCGCGTTCGACGGCGACCGCGCGGTGCACCTCGCCGGCCTCCTCCCAGCGGCCGAGGCGGCCCAGGCTCAGGCCGGCGTTGTGCCGGCTGGCGAGCACGGCGAGCAGCTCGGGCGGCGGGGTGGGGCGCTCGCGTCTGGGCGGCGGGACGGCGGGTCCGCCGCGCAGGCCGGTGCCCGTCGTCCACTCGCCGGTCAGGCCCGCGCTGTGGTCGGCGGGCGCCGCCTTGACCACGGAGGGGCCCGACGCCTTGAGTCCGGTGGTCATGCCGCGGGTCCAGGAGGGCAGCCGCGGCTCGCGCAGCGGCGACGCGCCGAGCCGGGCCGCGAGCACCAGCGAGTGCGCCGTGCCCGCGCCGACGGCCGCGCCGATGCGGCGGCGCAGCTCCTTGGCGTCCGGGGGCCGCTGCTCGGGTGTCTTGGCGAGCAGGTCGAGGACGATCCGCTCGAAGAACTCCGGTATGTCGGACCGGTGGCTGCGCGGCGGCGTGGGCGGGGTGTCGCGGTGTCCGACGAGGACGGCCCAGGCGTCGTCGAGGTCGAAGGGCGGCACGCCGGTGGAGAGCTCGTACAGCACGCAGCCCAGGGAGTACAGATCGCTGCGGTGGTCGACCTCGCCGCCGCCGATCTGCTCGGGCGACATGTAGTGCGGCGTGCCCATGGCGATGCCGGTGCCGGTGAGGCGGCTGGTGAAGCCGATGTCCTCGCCGAGGCGGGCGATGCCGAAGTCGCAGATCTTCACCGCGCCGTCGGTGAGCCGCATGATGTTGGCGGGCTTCAAGTCCCGGTGGACGATGCCCTGTTCATGGGTGTACGCGAGGGCGTCGGCGACCTGCTCGGCGATGTCGACGACGTCGGGCACGGGCAGCGGGTGCTGCTTGTTCTCCTCCAGCAGCTGGCTGAGATTGAGGCCCTCCAGAAGCTCCATGACGAGGTAGAGCACGCCCTCGTGCTCGCCGAAGTCGTGGACGACGGTCACCCCGCGGTGCTGGAGCGCCGCGGCGACCCGCGCCTCGCGGCGGAAGCGCTCGCGCAGGACCTTGGTGAAGGCGTGGTCGTGCTGAGGTCCCAGCGGCTTGAGGCACTTCACGGCGACCCGCCGCCCCAGCGACTCGTCGCGAGCCCGCCAGACCTCGCCCATGCCCCCGCGCCCGATGAGTTCGAGCAGCCGGTAGCGACCTTGGATCAGCTTGGATTCCGCCATCGCCCGCTGTCGCCCCCGTCGCTTCTGTGCGCCCTCCCCGGCCTGTCCAGTATGGCCGCCTGTCTGCGCAGTTTGTACGGGGCGGGGCGGGTGTCGGCCCCCAGTCGGGCCATCGCTTTCAAGATGTGACCTGGCGGCAGCTGCCAGCGGAGACGGGAGGGAATGCAGCGCAGCACAGTGCCTGTGGCGATGAGTTGACGCGTGACGCGGTCGGGGGTGGGCGCGGGTCTGCCGTACATCTCATGGGCGTACGGGGGCAGTGCGTTGTATGCGACTGAGGCGATGCGCCGCCAGATCAGCTCGCGCGCCGGGACCAGCAGGGTGTGGATGGGCGGGCGGCGCAGGAAATCGTCGACTGTACGGGCGTCGGCTCCGGCCTCGAGTTCGGGTCGTACGGCCGTGAAGTAGGCGGCCAGCTCCGCGGTCGTGGCGGGCGCCAGCTTGGGGTCGATGCCGACGAGCCGGGCGCTGACGCGGTGCTCTTCGACATAGCGGTCGGCCTGGGCCGCGGAGAGGGGGAAGCCGGAGCGGAGCTGCACCTGGAGGTAGGAGTCCACCTCCGCGCAGTGCACCCACAGCAGCAGGTCGGGGTCGTCCACGCCGAGCAGCCGGTGGATCCTGCGGACACGGGCCCCGGCTTTCTCGGCGGCGTCGGCGGTGCCGTAGGTGATGGTGCCGACGAAGTTCGCGGTGCGCAGGAGCCGGCCCCACGCGTCGCGCTGGAAGTCACTGTTGATCATGACTCCGCGCACGGCGCGCGGGTGCAGGGCCTGGAGGTAGAGCGCGCGCACGCCGGCGACCCACATCATCGGGTCGCCGTGCATCTGCCAGGTGACCGAGTCGGGGCCGAAGAGGCCGGGATCCGCTTCGCCGCTCATGTCGCTCGGCGTTCTCGATGTGCTTGGTGTGCTTGGTGTGCTTGGTGTTCAGGGCGTTGCCGGTGTTCTGGGTGTGCTCCGTCGACGGGTCTCATTCTCCGTCCAGCTCCTCTGCTGTCTCAGCGAGCCGCACCACCTGTGCCTCGGTCAGGTGCCGCACCTCCCAGATAAGCGCGGCCACGTCGGCGACTTCCGGCGCGAGTCCGCCGCTTCCTTCCCGGGGGCGCACGCCGGTCAGCGTGCCCAGGACCGCGACGGGCACGCCGAGCACCGCGGCGAAGCCGTCGAGGAGCTCGGCGTCGAGGTCCTTCAGACCGTCGCGCACCATGGCGATGGTCGAAGACGCCATGCAGACTCCGGACATCAGGCACATCACCATGGCCACCGTCGTCCGGTCCAAGTTACGGAGGGCGAGCATCCTCACCAGCAGCGGACCGAACCCCGGGGGATAGTGCCGCTGCCGAGGCGGCTCTATGGGCTGGTCGGGACGCGGCGCCGCAGCCATGGCGCGGGCGCTCTCCCGCAGGCGCTCCCTGTCGGGGGCGGACAGCGGGAGGGCGTACTGCACGAGTAGCGAGACCCTTCTGCCGGCCGCTGCGTCGAAGTCCAGCGCGTCCTCGGGAAGGGGCATGCCTGCGACGAGGAAGAGGTCGTGGCTGCGCAGGCCGAGCCGCTCGGCGAGGTCGCGGAGGAACTCCTCGGTCGGGGGGCCACCCGCGGGAGGGCTGATGTCCTGATCCTGTGTCAGACGCGCCAGGAGGACATCAGGGCCGGGGTAGTACGAGGGTTCCATCGCCGCCACCGTATCGGGAGTGGGAGTCGTTCGAGGGGAGGAGTCCCGCTGGGGGCAGCCCCTTCGAGGCTGCCCCCAGCGGATGCGCCGGTCAAGAGCGCTTCTTGTAGTACTTCCACGCCGAGTCCAGGAACACCCAGCCGTGTCGCGTGAAGGCGGCGCGGGTGATTTCCTTCAGGGGAGTGAACCCCGGCACGTCCTGGGGCATGTAGTGACCGGAGAAGTTCCTGATCTCGGTGAACACACCAGCTGCTCCGACCTCGAAGGTGCCGGCCATGATCACAGGCTTCTCCTCGGCCAGAGAGGTGTGTCCGGGGCCGCCGCCGATGTCCTCCATGTCGTCGTCGTGCATGGCGCGCAGCGAACCGTCCAGGCGGACGATGAAGGTGTAGGTACCGGGGCGGAGGAAGGAACCCGGCGCGAGACCGGCGTCCGGCGGAACGGGGCCCTGCGTCGTGCGGTCCTTGATGTCCGGGCGGAACGGCACCCAGACATAGGGCCCGCAATCGACGTCGTCGAGAGCGCTCTGGGCCCAGGTGCCGCTGCCGGTCCGCAGCCATGAGCCGCCCGCGGAGCCGATGCCCGCGTTCGCACCCGCCGCGGACACGCCCGCCGGTGCGTACAAGGCATTCTTCGCGCTCTTGCCGCCCTTGCCCGGCTTCCCAGGCTTGCCCGGCTTGCCGTCCGTGAGGCACTTGGCGCCCTTCTTGACCTTCTCCAGCGCCTCCTCGACCTTCTTGACCGTCTTCCGCGCGGCAGCGGACTTGTCGAGGAACGCGCCGATGCCCCAGATGGCCTTGCTGATCTTGGGGAGCTTGCCGAGGAGCTTGACCGCCTTGAGGACCGGCAGGTTCTGGACGATCGCCCAGATACAGGTCGGGATATCCGGGTCGTCGATGCACGCCATGATGTCCCCGGCGACGAGGTCGACGAGGATCTCGGCGCCGTTCTCCATGAGGTAGTCGAGGAGGTCCTTGCCGGCGAGCGCCTGCGCGGCCGCGTACTCCTCCTGGGAGATCCCCGCCTCTTCGAGCGCCTGCCTCACCTGGTCGGGGTCGCCCGCCGGCGTCGGCAGGGCCTTGGCTGCCTCCTCACGGGCCTTGCGCTGCTGTTCGCGCTGGTACTCCTCGGCCCGCTTGGCTGCGTCGTCGGCCTCCTTGGCGTAGCCGTCGGCCTTCTTGGCCGCCGTCTCCGCCGATGTCGCGTAGCCCTCGGCGGACGTGGCGAGCTCCGCGGCGGCGGCCGCGTCCTTCTCCGCCTGGGTGGCGGCCGCCTGCGCGCTGGCGGCCTCCTTCTCGGCCAGCGATGCCGCGCCGGCCGCCGCGACGGCCTGGTTCTCCGCGTCGGTGGCCGCGCTGCGGGCCCGTTCGGCCTCTGCCTCGGCCTGGGTGGCGGCGGTACGGGCCGCGGCCGCGTCGGCGTAGGCCTGGTTCGCCGCGTCTCGGGCCGACTTCGCGTCGGCCTGGGCCTGGGCGTCGGCCTGATGGGCCCGTGCCGCCGCCGCTCTGGCCTTGGCGCCGTCCTCGGCCGCATCGGCCGCGGACTTCATCGCCGCGACCGACGAGCGTGCCGCGTCGGCAGAGGAGCGCGCCGCCGCCGAAGCCGCCTTGAAGGCCGGCGCCACCTCGGCGTTCGCCCGCTTCGCCGCCGCCTCGGCCTCCTCGGCCGCCTTGACGGCCTCGGCGGCCCTGGCCTCGGCCTTGTCGACCTCGGACTGCCCCAGCTCCAGTGCGGCCTTGGCCACCTCGGCGGCGAAGTCCGCGGCGACGTCCGTACCGGCGAACGGCGCGGTGAGGGCGATGGCCGTGTTGGCCGGGTCGGCGATGCCCGCCGCGGTGCTGCGGGCCGATGCGGCGGCCTGGACGGCCACCGCGGCCTGCACACGCGCCATGGCCGCCTCGCGGACGGCGCCGTCGGCCTCGTCGCGGGTGCGGTTGGCGGCCTGGAGCGCCTGGTTGGCGTGGATCACCGAGAGGCCGGCGAGTCGCGAGGCCTCGTGCGCGGCGGTACCGGCACGGGCCTCCTGTGCGGTGGCCTCGGCCGCCTTCGAGTCCGCCCGCTGGGCGGAGGCCCGGGTCAACGCGGCCTCCGAAGCCGCCTTGTTCGCCGCGGCGTTGGCCGCGGACGCCGCGGCTTCGGCCTTGTTGGCGGCCGCGTTCGCGGCTGAGGCGTGTGCACTGGCCTGGGAGGCCGCCGCACGTGCCCGGCCCGCGGCGCCGTCTGCCTCGATGGCCGCCTTACGCGACCTCATCGCCGCGCCGGATGCGGCATCGGCGGCGGAACGGGCCTGGCCCGCCGCGGTCTTGGCCGCGTTCGCCGCCGACCGCGCCTCGGTGGCCGCGGCCCGCGCGTCCTGCGCGTGCTCGGTGCCCTGCGCGGCCGCCGCCAGTGCCTCGGCGGCCTTGGCCCGCGCCTCCTCGGCGTTGTGCAGCCGCTCCGCGTCGAACGCCTTGTTGCGTGCGGTGCGGGCGTTGCCCTCTTCGCCCCGCGCCTTCCGGTCCGCCTCGGCGGCGACGCCCTCCTGGGTCTGGGCGTAGCCGCGCTTCTCCGCGGCGGTGGCCGCGGCGGCCTGGGCGTCGGCCCGCTTGGCCGCGGCCGTCCGCTGCTCGGCCTCGGCCAGGACGCGCGCCCTGGCCGCCTTGTCGCGTTCCACCTCGGCGCGCTTGCGTGCGGCGGCCGCCGCCTCGCGCTCCCGTTCGGCGATCACCCGCTGCTCGGAGGCGATCTTCGCCTGCCGCTGGGCCTCGACGCGGGCGTCTCGCGTCTTCTGCGCATGCGCCCACGCGGACTTCTCCGCCGCCTCGGCGTCGATGCGCGCCTGGCGGGACTTGGCCGCCGCGTCCGCGGCGATCTTCGCCTGCTTCGCCGCGGCTCCCGCGAGTTGAGCCGCCGTCTTCGCGTGCTGCTCGGCGTTGGCCCGCCACTTGGCGGCCTGCTGGGCGTGCAGCTCCGCCTGGTTGGCGGCGTTGAGGCCGGCGGCGTCGGGTCGTGACGACCGTGGTGGGTACCG
>NZ_JBFAYB010000126.1:0-20295 GCF_040681075.1 Streptomyces sp. NPDC051907
GCCGATGGACGCCTGGTGGCTGATGAGCGCGGCGTTCGCGGCCCGGTACGTTGCCAGCCTCAGATACGTCTGGTCCACGTGGCACAGGCGGCCGTACTTCAGCGCGTCCGCGCCGCCCATCACCGGGGTGTAGCCGACGTTGCAGCCGTGCGCGACCAGCAGCGCGGCGATCGTGACGTTCAGGTCCCGCAGGCGGGCCTCGCCGCCGGTCACCGAGGTGAACGCCTGGTCGGCACCGGTCCAGGAGAACACCTCCAGCAGCACCTCGGGCAGATCCACCCGGGGCAGCATCGCGTTCACCGCCGCCCGCAGGTCGAGCAGAGAGGCCGGTTCGGGCTCCGGCTCCAGGGCCGCGAAGTGCAGCCGGCCGTCGTCGCCGAAGAAGATCTGCGCGTTGTCCGGGACCCGGGCGGCGACCTCCCGGTAGGTGCCGTCCAGCAGAGCGGCCCGCGCCGCCAGATGCCCGCCCGCCTCCCCGGGCAGATTCAGCGAGGCCAGCTCGGTCGGCCTGGTCTGCTCCCACGCCTCACCGGCCAGCAGCTTCGCGCGGGGGTCGCCCCACTTCGAGGAGTTGAGGGCGAACACCTGCTTGCTCCGCAGCATCCGGTGGACATGCTCCAGCACGCAGAACGTGTACGCCTTCCAGTCCACCGTCCCCGGTTCCAGATGCGGCGCCGCCAGCACCAGACGCCGCCACGACCCGGCCAGCAGGCCGGTGTCGATCTCGGCCGGGCCGACCTTCTTGCGGCCCATCAGCTCCGGGAGCAACTCAGCGCGTCCAGCACGGGCCTGCCCTCGGGAGTGGCGTCGAAGTCGACCACGGCGACCAGCAGCTTCAGGAACGGCCGCACCGTACCGAACCGGTTCACCAGCATCGCCCGCCACGCCTCATCGGCGTCCGAGTCCAGCGGCGGCGTCAGCTCGAACAGCGCGGCGATCGCCGCCGCCAGCTCGTGCCGGGACACCACCTGCTCGATCGCCGCCCACATCGCCTCCAGGCTCTCCACCTTCGGCGGGGCGATCTCGCCGGTGTTGGTGTCGACCTGCTCGCTCGTGGTGTCGAACACGACCTGGAACGCGGTCGCCAGCTTCGCCGACGCCCGCTCCACCCGCGGCAGGGTCTTGAGCTTCTCCTTTACGCTCTCCCGGTTTGCCTTCGCCAGCAGCTTCGTGGCGATCAGCACCTCCAGCAGGTCCAGGGCGTCGTCCACCGCCCCCGAGGTGAGGTAGACCAGACCGTGGTGGCCAACAGTGTCGCCAGCCGCCTCGAATCGGAGTGCCGGCGCAGCAGCGACGCCTTTCCGTCGACCCCGTACCGCGACAGCTCCGCAAGGCGCCGCGGCGGTATCCCCGACACGTCCAGGGCGCCCATCCCGAGCGCGGCGATCTCCTCCGCCCGCTCAAGCGCCCGCTTCATCTGCGGACCCGAGACCCGTACCGGCCCCCGCCGCAGCCGGTCCAGCTCCGAGACCCGCTCACCCGGCGGCACCACCAGCAGCGAGTCCAGCACCGCCCGCTGCCCCACACCGAGCATCCCGTACAGGGTGTCCCACAGCCGCTGGTTCGCCGCCTCCCGCACCGAGCGCACCAGCCGGGCCAGACGGTTCGCGCCCGGCAACAGCACCCGGCCCTCGCGCAGCACCCGGCCGCCGCGTCGAACAACGCCTTCGGCCCGTCCCCCGTCGTCTACGCCCGCGCGTCCAGCCAGCCCGCCAGCTCCTCGCGGACCTCGGCGAAGTCCCGCCAGCCCCCGGCCTCCTGGATCTCCCCGGCGTGCGTACGGGCCGTACCGTCCCGCTCGCCGTACAGCTTGAGACACGAGGCGTCCCGGATCTCCAGCTGCCCGGCCAGATACTCCGCCACCTCGACCGGCACCTGCCGGGGGTCCGGCATGAACCGGCCCAGGAACCGCACGCTCGTCAGCTGGACCGCGAACCCGAGCCGGTTGTGGGCGCGGCGCTTGGCCTGCACCGCGTCCCGGTCCGCGTCGTCCAGGAAGAAGTACCGCTCCAGCTCCGCCCGCGAGGGCACCTCATGGAACGACCCGTACCCGGCCGCCTGCTCATCCGTCAGGAACTCGACCGCCACAACAACACTCCGAAGATCGACAACAGCGACCCACGAAGACTCCGACGCTCAATCAGTGCAGGTCAAAGCGCCAATCGAGCCAGCGAACCCTTAGCGCACGATCTGACATGGATGTTCCTCAACCCCCGATTCCCCCGGCAGAGGACCACTGCCGGGGATCATGACGATCCTGCTGACGGCGGCTTGCGGGGACATCCGGACATCCCGTCCCGGGTGATCATCATCGAGGCCATCGTGGTCGCGGCCTACTTCATCGCTCGTCGATGCAGTCGCTGTCCGCCCGAGTGAGCGGAGCGGTCCCGTCTGGGAAGGCTGGCAGCGGGCACAGTACGCCCCAGCTTGCGACGAACCCGGCAACCTTCCACCGCCGAGCGCCGGACAAGGCGGCTCCGAAGAGTGCCGCGTCACCGAAGTCGGAGGCCGCTCTACAGGCTGTCACGGTCCGCAGTGTCTGCACGTCGGCTGCGAGGAGCATGGCGGTGCCGATGGCGATATCCCGGGTGCCGATGGCCCGGATCAACAGTGCTGTCGACGAAGGTGCCGAGCCGTCTATGTCGGCCAGGCCGCACGGCTTGGCCAACCAGACTGGGCGAGCCACGATCGCGGCGCTGTAGAGGACGGTTGCCGCCGCCAGCGCCCAGGCGAGCACAGGGCCGTATCCATGCTCGAAACTTCCCGCACAACGATGACTCACAACCCTCGGGACCCTCGGTCGCCGGCCCAGGTGTGGTTCGTCCCGCTTGCCGGCCGTACTTACCGATGCTGCTCGGCGCGTTCGACGGGGGCCAGTGTCGGGCGTACGTCAGCTGCAGGCACCACGCTTCTCGGCACTCTCCCTGATGTGCTCGTACTGACGCTCGCGCTTCTTGCTCGATCCAGCCGGCCTGACGCTTCTTCCCTCCAAGACTCGGGGCCCACGCTCAGCGGCGCCTTCATTCCTCGACCCACTCACAGTCCACACCGCGTGCTGTGGCCTGCCACCCGGGATCCTCACCCGGATGATCGGCGTCGTCCGGGATGGTGCTGTCCCCTGCACTCGGTCCCGGGTGTCTGTCCCATGCCCCGGAGCCTGCGGAGCTCTGGGACAGAGCTCTGGGTGTGGTTAGGAGTTGACGATGCGGCGTACGTTGTCGACCGAGCCACAGCCTGTCTTCAGCTGGCGCTCGCGCTCGCCACGGAATGCCGCTCCCAGTTCCTCGCGACGACCCGTCGCCACGTTCTCGCGTGCGCTGTTGAGGATGGTGCGCTCTTCCTCGTCCGTGTGGTGAGTGACGGCCTCCACCAGCTCTTCCAGCTTGGAGTCCCACTCCTCGGAGCCGACCTCGTCGACTTCGAGGAGGTGCAGGAGAGCCTTGTTGCCGTCGTCGTGTTCGTGCTCGCCGTGTTCGACTTCATCGTCGTCGATGTTCTTGTACCTCTTCAGCGCCGGATAGACCTCGGCTTCCTCGGCCAGCGCGTGGGCGATCAGCAGGTCGGCGAACTCCGCAAGCGCGCTGGCCCGGTCTGCCTCGATGCTGCGCATCAGGCGGAACAGATCCTCCATGCGCCGGTGGTCCTTAAGGATGAGTTCGACGACGTCCTGTGTCTCGGCCATGATGGGCACCACCTTCGTGCGAACGATCGGGATCACTACCGCATACCCTCATCGCTCGTAGCGATGACTCCCCGGCGGCAGGGCCACGAAACCGCTGGGGTACACCCATCCGGCCACGACCTGCTCGGCGACTCGGCCGTGCGGAGCAACGCGGCGCTCGGTGCCTCGTAGCCAATCGCGTTCCTTGAGCGTCGCTGCTGGGCAGGACGGCGGCGCTGACCACCGGGCCGAGCGGGGCCGCCCTGCCATCATCGCCAGCACCGATTACCTCGAACCGAGGGAGAGCCTCGGGGCGGACTGTCGAGTCTTGTCGTCAGCAATAGTCCTCAAGAGCACCGCGGCGCCGGGTGTCGAGGGTCGCGCAGTGGCACGAGTTCCAAGGCATTTGCAGGGCTATGCATGTGGTGACACCGCCCGGCGTGATCTCCCGATCGTCCTCTCCACGGTGCGCCCTTGTCGAGCGTGCGCGCGAGGATATCGAAGGGGCCCTCCCGGCGGGAGGGCCCCTTCATAGAATTCTCGAATTAGGACTTGAATGCGTCCTTGGCCTTTTCCTTGGCCTGGCGGGCGTCGCCAGTGCTCTTCTCGGCTCGCCCCTCGGCTGCCATGCGCTCGTTGCCAACGGCGCCACCCACAGCTTCCTTGGTCTTGCCCTTGGCCTGCTCGGTCTTGGCCTTGGCCTTCTCGCTGGCACTCATGGAACGCGCCTCCTCGTAGCTTCGAAGCCGTCAATCTCTCAAAGCCGCTGGTGCCCCGGCTATCCCTCCATAAACAAAGCTGTGTCGGTGAATGGAGACGGAATGGCAGGGCAAACGGAGCGCCAGGAGGTTGATAACTATGGTTCCCCTGCTTCTCGTTCTGCTTCTCGCCGTGATCCTTTTCGGCGCCGGTTTCGCCGTCAAGGTCCTGTGGTGGGTGGCCGTCGCGGTCCTGGTGCTGTGGCTGCTCGGATTCGTCATGCGCTCCACCAATGCCGGCGGCGGCCGGGGCCGCTGGTACCGATGGTGAGCCAATCCCTCGCCGCACCTCGCCCTCGGGGTCCCACCGTCAGACGGTGGGACCCCGAGCCGCGTCTCAGAGGTGCGCGGCTCGAAGGGAACGCGGCGGCCGGCCCGGAATTGTCCGCGTCTGAAACCAAGCACGGGGTACGCGCCCGATGTCGGGGGCGTGGCGGGGCCCATGCGCACCGGAACCTGCGCAACCTCCGGCCACGCCCCGACCCCCGCGAGCTCGCGACGCAGCCTGCCCACGGATGAACATTTATGAGAATCACCGTCCGCGACAGCCGTGACGCTCAGTTCACGGTGGGGCTGCGGCGTTCGACCAGGACGACGTCGCGCCAGGTGCCGTGATGGCGACCGATGCGCTCGCGGGTGCCGATGACGCGGAACCCGACCCGCTGATGGAGGGCGAGGCTGGCGGTGTTCTCCGGGAAGATGCCGGACTGCACCGTCCAGATCCCGGCGGCGTCAGTGGATGCGAGGAGGGCCGTCAGCAGGGCCAGGCCCACGCCGCGGCCGCGGGCGCCGGGGTGGACGTAGACGGAGTGCTCGACGACGCCGGCGTACGCGCACCGGTCGGAGACCGGAACCACGGCCGCCCAGCCCAGGATCTGCCCGCCCTCATCCAGGGCGACCAGACGGTGGCCGGACGACTTGGCGGCGTCGAACGCTTCCCACGTCGGGGCGGTGGTCTCGAAGGTGGCATTGCCCTCGTCGATGCCGAGTTGGTAGATCGCCAGGACCTGTTCGGCATGCTCCGGCCGCATGGGCGCGATGCGCACGCCCACCCCGGCGGCCGTCACGCCGCGGGCTCGATGCCGAGTTCGGCGAGCAGGCCGCGGATGCGCCGCTCGATCTCGTCGCGGATCGGACGGACCGCCTCGACGCCCTGGCCGGCCGGGTCGTTGAGCTGCCAGTCCAGGTACCGCTTGCCGGGGAAGTAGGGGCAGGCGTCGCCGCAGCCCATGGTGATCACCACGTCCGAGGACTGCACCGCCTCGGTGGTGAGGACCTTCGGGGTCTCGGCCGAGATGTCGATGCCGGCTTCCAGCATGGCCTCGACCACGGCCGGGTTCACCGTGTCGGCGGGGGCGGATCCGGCCGAGCGGACCTGGACGCGGTCGTCGCCGAGGTGGGTGAGGAAGGCGGCGGCCATCTGGGACCGGCCGGCGTTGTGCACGCAGACGAACAGCACGGACGGGATGGCGGAGGTGCTCATCAGGTCAGGGCGCTTTCTTCGGTGGAACGGGCGGGAGCGGCGGGCTGCTGCCCGCCAAGGGGGAGGACGACCTCGTCGTCGGCTGCGGCGGCGGTCGGGCGGCCGAAGCAGACGGCGACCAGGCCGAGACCGGCGGCGGCGCCGACCAGCTGGGCGGCGAGGAACGGCAGCACGGAGGCGGGCGCGATGCCGGCGAAGGTGTCGGTGAACGCCCGGCCGATGGTGACGGCCGGGTTGGCGAAGGACGTGGAGGAGGTGAACCAGTACGCCGCCCCGATGTAGGAGGCGACCAGCAGCGGCGCGAGGTGCGCGCGGCCGACGCGGACCAGGCCGAAGATGAGCCAGACCAGCCCGGCGGTGGCCACGATCTCCCCCAGCCACAGGTGCCCCGCGGCGCGGTCGTGGGTGGAGAAGTGGACCAGCGGCTTGCCGAACATGGCGTCGGCCAGCACCGCGCCGCCGATTGCCCCGGCGACCTGTGCGGGCACGTACACCGCGACGTCGCGCAGGGCGGGGGCTTCGCCGGTCCGGCGGCCGGTGAACCAGGCTGCCATGGTGACCACCGGGTTGAAGTGGGCCCCGGACACCGGTCCCAGCAGGGCGATCAGCACGCCGAGGCCGAAGACGGTGGCCAGGGAATTGGCCAGCAGCTGCACGCCGACGTCGCGGGTCAGTGCGGTGGCCTGGATGCCGGAGCCGACCACCACCGCGACCAGCGCGGCCGTGCCGATCCCTTCGACAACCGCCCGCCGGGCCAGCGGCGCCGACGCGCTCACTCCGGCGCCTTCGCGGGTACGGCGGGGGTCTGGAGCAGGGCGGACAGTTTCGCCAGAGCTTCGGGGAGCACCCAGTAGTACACCCAGGTCCCGCGCCGCTCGGAGCCGACCAGCCCGGCCTCGCGCAGCACCTTCAGGTGGTGGGAGATGGTGGGCTGGGAGACGTCGAACGGGCCGATGAGGTCGCACACGCACGCCTCGCCGCCCTCGTGCGAGGCGATCAGCGACAGCAGGCGCAGCCGGATCGGGTCCGACAGCGCCTTGAACATCCGCGACAGTTCGGCCGCAGCCTCCTCGCCCAGCGGCTCGCGGACCATCGGCGCACAGCACACCGCATCGTCCTGCCAGAGCACCGGCAGACCAGCTTGTTTCGACATGTCTCTATGTTGACAGCCATCTAATCCGGTGGCAAGGTCGACTGCATCGACAGACGTCGAAACAAGCCTTTCTCTGATGGGAGACCGCCATGTCCCGCGTTCAGCTCGCCCTGCGCGTCGCAGACCTCGAAGCCTCGATCGTCTTCTACTCCAAGCTGTTGGGCGCCGAGCCCGCCAAGCGGCGCGAGGGATACGCCAACTTCGCCATCACCGAGCCCCCGCTCAAGCTCGTCCTCATCGAGGGCGAGACGGGCGAGGACACCCGCCTGGACCACCTCGGCGTCGAGGTCGCCTCCACCGAGGACGTCGCCGCCGCCACGACCCGGCTGAAGGAAGCGGGCCTGGCCACCTTCGAGGAGAAGGACACCTCCTGCTGCTACGCCCTGCAGGACAAGGTGTGGGTCCACGGCCCCGGCAAGGAGCCCTGGGAGGTCTACGTCGTCAAGGCCGACGCCGACACCTTTCAGAAGGCCGACACCTCGCCCGATGCCTGCTGCGGCACCACGGCCTGCTGCACCCCGGACGAACAGGCCGTAGACCCGGCCCAGACTCCCGCCGAGGCGAAGGCCGCCGCCAGGTGTGCCTGCGGCAGCTGACCCCGGCGACCGGCTCAGGTCTCCATACTGTTGAGGCGACCCGGTTAGGCGTGTCCGGTGTGACTATTCGGCTGTTCGTGCTGCCGTTACGCTGGGGCCGTGATGATCAGGGGCAAAGGTAGAGGGTGGCTCGTCGTCGCCGCACTGACCGCTTCTGCGGTACTCACCTCGGGGTGTGCGAACTCAGTCGACCCCGACGAGCTGCCCGGGGTGTACCGCAACGACGCGACCCGCGGCGAGATCCTGCTCGAGTCCGACGGGAGGTTCTCTGCCACTGATGTGTCGACAGACTCGCTCTCCGGCCCGGGCGACTTCAGCGGTCGATGGGAGTTCGTCGACAGCTCGTCCAGCGACTTCATCTACCTGACAGTCGACGACGGTGGTCTCGGTGAGACCGGCGGCATCCAGCTCTACACGAGCGGCCGGGAGACGGTGGAGTTCCGTACTCCGGATAAGACGCCCTCCCTGGTGCTCAGCAAGGTGGCCGCGCCGTAGATCCTGCGTGCCCAGTCCGGCGCGTGGCGGCACCACACCCGACGGTGCCGGTCGATCCGGGAACGGCAGATCCGGGCGGCACGCCGTCATCTCGCGAAGGCTCGGCGCCTTGTGGATCCGGCGCTTGCGTCCCTCAGGGACCGTGAACTTGAAGTGCTTGACCACATGGGGGACGTACGTCTGCTCCGGGTCGATGCCCGCATCCCCGAGTGCCCGCATCAGAATCTTCCCCGCCGGGCCCACGAACGGCCTGCCCTGCAGGTCGCCTTCGCATGCGTCATGCTCGTCGGCGAGCAGCCGGGCGACCAGGAGCAGCGGGCAGCCCCGGCACCCGGCCGCCGCCTTGCGCAGGCCGGGCAGCCTCGCACGTCGGCCGGTCAGGAACGGTGTGGCGTCGTACTGCTGCCCTTCGTCGATCTGTGGGCTGGCAGCCGTCTTATGCGGTGGTCGGGGCCGGCGTCCTCGTCGCCCGAGGGACGCGGCCAGCGAGCCGCCGCCGCTCTTCCCCTGGACCCGGCCGGGCCGGTCACCACGGTGTGCTTCCGGCGATCACTGGCCGGCCGCGGGTGAATGAGCCCGGGCGAATCGGCAGCAGAGCCGGGGCAGAGGGGACGGCCCGGTTCTGCTGCCGATAGGGGCGTGCGGTGTCGCGAGCTCAGGACGCGTGCGGTGTCAGCGGCTCGGTCTGCGCCTGCGTGGTGGCCGGGAGTGAGGCGGTGCCCGCTACTTGATGGTCTTGGCGATGACGCCGACGCCGACGTTCTGGTCGCCGTCGCGGATGGCGAATCGCTGGCCGGCCTCCAGTGCGACGGGCTCGGAGAGCGTGACCGTCATCTGGAGGTGGTCTCCGGGGTTGGCCTTTTCGACGCCTTCGGGCAGCTCCACGCTGCGGTGACGTCGGCCGTGCGAAGGCGGAACCGGGGGCTGCAACCGGTGGAGAACGGGGTGGCCCGCCCGCCCTCCTCCGCGCGCAGGATCAGGATGTAGACCTCGGCGGTGAACTCGGGGTGCACGCCGACGGAGCCCGGCTTGGCGAGGATCTGGCCGCGTTCGACCCTGTTGGGCTCGATGTCGCGCAGCAGCACGTTGCAGGTCTCGCCGGCGCGGCCCTCGTCGGCCTGCTTGCCGGAGATCAGGATGCTGGTGCAGGTGGCCTTGGCGTTGGGCCGCAGGCCGACGACCTCCACTGCGTCCTGGGCCTTGATGCGGCCGCGTTCGATCCGCCCGGTGACGACGGTGCCGTCGGCGGAGTCGGAGGACACGTTCTCGATCGCCATCAGGAGCGGCTGGTCGACGGCGTGTACCGGTTCGGGGGCAGAGCACGGGCGACGTCGGCCTGGGCGACCATGCCGACCAGGTCGTGACCGTCGATGACGGGCAGTCGGCGCACCTTGTGCTGGGTCATGGTGCGCAGGATGTCCTCGGCATCGTCGTCCGCGCCGATCGTCACGGCTTCGCCCTGGGCCAGCTCGTCGGCCTCGACCGAGGCGGGGTCCTCGCCCTCTCCGAGTACCTACACGACGATGTCGCGGTCGGTGAGCATTCCCTTGAGCTTGTTGTCCGTGCCGCAGATCGGCAGTGCGCCGACGCCCAGGTCCTTCAATCTTCCTGGCGGCGTCCAGGACGCTCTCGTCCGCGCCGACGGACTCGGTTCCGCCGCCCCGCGGACCTGTACAGGCAGCGGATGCATGTTGATGAGGGGGCCACGGGTTCCCCCGTCGCAGACCCCGTAACGGGCACCACGCAAACGTGACCCGTAAGAGGCGCGCAATCAGGCGCGTCCCGGCCGGACCGGCGCGAAGAGGCAATGTCAAGGGAGAAGCGATCCGTACGAATGGGGCGCGACCCCGGACCGGCGTAGGCCGGGGCGTCTGCACGTCCGCGGGCTGGTCCACGTCGCGCGCCGGTTCTCTGGAGAGAGACGAAGCCCTGGACAGAAGGGGACGGACGTCCAGGGCCTGGCCCAGCCACTCCAGAGTTGGGAGCGCTTTGGAGGTAGCGGCTCCAGTCTGCGGCAAATCCCTCGTTCTGCCGGCGTCCGCAGCTGCGTGTCTCGCTCCTTGCTGCCGTCCGAAGGACACAGAGAAACCGGCTCTGCACCGTCTGCGAGCAGGAGTCATCCTGCCTTGCGTGGCACCCCGCATCGAACTGCCCCGCCTCGAACGTGTCGGCCCCGTAGAAGCGTCCGCAGAGACTCGCAGACTCTCGACCACGGTGCGGCCAGCCTCACCAGCGTCCGGGACGGCAACGCATCCCCGCACTGTGCGAGAGGCGAGCGCTCCGGGCTGGGGTTACGTTTGATGCTTCGAAGATCGCCGGAATGCTGAATGGGGCGCCTCTCCCGGGGCAGACGCAGCGTGTACTCATGGAAGCGGCCATCACGGGCGCGTGGCGTTCGATCCGGAGGTACGCGATGCCCAGTACGGCTCTGAGCGGTGGTGCGCTGCCTGGCAGCCTAGTGATCCTCCCGAGTGTCTATCGCCCGCAGGCAGACACACGTCTACTCGCCGACGCACTTGCCTTCGAGGACCTCGGGCACAGGGACGTCCTGGAAATCGGCACGGGGACTGGTGCACTGGCCTTGCACGCCTCGCGCTGGGGCGCCGTGGTCACGGCAGTCGACGTCTCCTGGCCCGCAGTCCTCACGGCGCGGATGAACGCTCTGCTCTGCGGGCTTCCCCTGCGCGTCCTGCACGGTGACTTCGCGGCACGTACCGTCGGCCGGCGGTACGACCTGGTCGTGGCGAATCCACCGTACGTGCCCGGTCCCGGGGCGCGGTTGCCCTCGCGTGGCCCGGCGCGAGCTTGGGACGCGGGCCACGACGGACGCCTGCTGATCGACCGGATCTGCGCGACCGCTCCGGCTCTGCTGCGTCCCGGCGGCGTCCTCCTCATGGTGCATTCAGGCATGTGCGGAGCAGAGGCGACCGTGGACCGATTGACCGAGGCAGGGCTGTCCGCCCAGGTCACGGCCAAAGCCTCCGTCCCCTGGGGCCCGGTCCTGCGCTCGCGGCGGGTCTGGCTGCAGCGGCAGGGCCTGGCGAGCGAATCCGAGGAGTGGGAAGAGCTGGTGGTCATCCGTGCCCAGAACCTCTGACGGCGACCCGCGCCCGGCGTCCGCGCCGGCATCCTCCCGCCGATTGACCGTGGATCCGCCAAAGCCGGTCCGCTTCGAGGCCCCGGTCCAAACGATCTGGACGACGCGACGACCGCCCCCTCCGACCGTGGCGCAGCCGCCGTGGGCGCCTGCCGTCGCAGTCGCACGTACGCCGTGCGACTCCCGGCACCGCGAGCGAACCGTCTCGCCGCCTGAGGACAGGAACCCGTGATGGCACCTCACAGCCCGAGCCCGGCGGCCACGGCTGCCGCCCCCCGCCTCGTGGAGGGGCGGGGCGAACTGTCCCGCGCCGTGACGGACGCTTTGCGATCCGGCGGCACGCTGCGATACGCCCCGGGAGAGGTCTTGACGGCAGACCCCTACGGCGAGGACCTCCAGCTCGCCCTCTACCTGTTGTACGAGCTGCACTACCGCGGTTTCGAAGGAGTGGACGACGCACGCGAGTGGGACCCCGACCTGCTGCGACTGCGCCAAGCGATGGAAGCGCGCTTTCTCGACGCCATGCACACCGAGCTGTCCGACGCGCCCCAGACGGTCGAGGACGCCTTCGCACCGCTCCTGGTGGAGCCCGTAGACCTCTCCGGCAGCCTCAGCCGATACCTCGAAACCGACGGCGAACTGTGGCAGCTACGCGAGTATGCGACCCTTCGCTCCCTCTACCACCTCAAAGAAGCCGACCCGCACGCCTGGGCGATCCCCCGCCTCACGGGGCGGGCCAAGGCTGCCTTCGTCGCCATCGAGTACGACGAGTTCGGCGCCGGCCGCGCCGAGCGCATCCACGCGCGGCTCTTCGCGGACCTCATGGCCGACCTCGGCCTCGATCCCGCTTACGGCCGGTACCTGGACCACGCGCCTGCGCCCCTCCTCGCGACGGTCAACCTCATGTCCCTCTTCGGACTCCACCGGGCCCTGCGCGGCGCCCTCGTCGGCCACTTCGCGTGCGTCGAGGTCACCTCGCCCCCTGGCTCCAGGCGGCTGGTCAAGGCCATGCGGCGCTGCGGGGCGGGAGCCGCCGCCGAGCACTTCTACGCCGAACACGTCGAGGCCGACGCCGTCCACGAACAGGTCGTACGCCACGACGTCATCGGAGGTCTCCTCACCGACGAGCCCTCCCTGGAGGCCGACGTCGCCTTCGGCTGCGCAGCGACCCTCCTGCTGGAGGACCGCCTCGCCCACCACATCCGCGATGCGTGGGCTCAGGGAAGCACTGCGCTGCGCAGACCCCTGCCGTAAGGCTCCCTCGAAGCCAGAGCGAACGGAAAGGGCCATGCATCGCAGGGCTCGGGGGGCTTGGGCCGCCGCGCGGGTATCATCACCGGCCGCGCGCAACTAGCCGCACCACCGGTGGGCTTGCCAGGCGAAAACGAGGACGGGTCCCCTGCCTGACCGGGCCGCGTGGAGCGGAAGCCGAAGCGGCTCGCCTCATACGGTCCGCAGGGCTTGGCCGTCGCTGCGCCGTCGTCCTTGGCCACGCCCGCGTCGAACCGCGTCAGGTTGTACCTCGCGGGTGCCCCGACCAGTCCAGCACAGGCCGCCAACGTTCCTACGATGCGCTACCAGTAGTGCTTGCGGCCGCCGACGGCGTGCCCGGCCGCTCCCATGATCCAGAGAATGGCCCCGATCACGAGCAGAACGATCCCGATGGTCCACAGGATCGAGAGCCCGGTCACGAAGCCGATCACGAGCAAGATGACGCCGAGGACGAGCATGGTGTCCTCCGTTCTCGCTTGACGGGTCATTACCAGGCTAGGCGCCAGTCGTGCCCAATGGCTTGTCCGGGCACGACCCCATGGAGCAATCGCGTGATTCTCACCTGGGACTCTGCATTCTGATCGCCCCCCTCGTCGTCGGCGTGGCCAGCCGGAGACGTCGGCGGCAGGGGCGAGTCATGTCGTCGACGCAGACGGCGGTTTCTCGGCTTCGGACACCACGTCAGGCTGGATCGATGACCGACGGGAACGCCTCAAGACTCGTGGGCCGCAGCCCTTCGCGGCCACCCGGGCGCATGGCGTCGATGAACACAGGAAGTGCACGGGATCGGCCGCGTCCTCTGCTTGTACGAAGCATGCCCTGGCGTACGAAACGAAGGGAGGCGGCTCGCACGGCGGTCGTGATACCGGGTGGCGAGTCGATCTGCCTCAGAATCGGAGGCGGCTGAAAGCCCGACCGGTGCCAAGGGCCGGCTCTGATTGGTGTTCGGCCCTGCTCCGCAAGCTGGCTGAGCATCCTCAACCGGTCAGAGCAACCCCATATGCTTGTTTTTGCGCAGGATGGGACGATAGGGGTGTCAGAGGGACACGGTCATTCCGTGCGTCCACCCCGAGGCAGACAGCAGGCAAGGCCATGACCAAAGAGCCGAGGCGGTCCCAGCCCAAGCATGGCGAGGGCCCGAGTCCTCACAAGGGCACCGAGCAACACGGCTGGTCGCCGGATGTGGACGAGACCAGCCAGCAGGAGAACCCAAGTGCCCACCGTTCCTTCCACCCGGACAAGTACGCCCCAGGCAAGGGCCCCGGCCGGGCGGTCCCCGAGGAAGAGGCGGGCAACCCCCACGGCAAACCTGTGAAGAGCAGCGGCAGGCGGGGGGAGGAGCAGAGCAAGGACTCCGAAGAGAAGGGCATGCACGACCGCGGATCCCGAGGCCCGTCCCAGCGTCCCAGCGGGACCAAGGACGCCTCCGCCTCGACCGGGGTCGACCCCCAGGACCCGCCCGGGACCCGCAGCGCCGGATAGCACGCCGTGGCAGAGCTGGACGCGTTCACCGACGTTCTCGACTATCCGATGTACGTGGTGACGGCGGCGGCCGGGGACCGGCAGGCCGGCTGCCTGGTGGGCTTCGCCTCCCAGTGCTCGATCGACCCTCCCCGCTTCATGGTGTGGCTCTCCAAGGCCAACCACACGTACCGGATCGCGAGAGACGCCACTTACCTCACCGTGCACGCGCTGCGGGACGATCAGAAGCGCACGGCGGAGCTCTTTGGGAGCCGAACCGGTGACGAAGTAGACAAATTTGAGCACCTCGCTTGGCGTCGGTCGGCCCACGGCGCGGCGCCGATCCTGGACTGGGCCTGCGCCTGGTTCCTCGGCCGGGTCGAAGGGCGCGTCGACGGCGGAGACCACGTGGGATTCCTGCTCTCGCCGGTCGAGGGGAGCCATGCCGGCCCGGTACGACCGTCCTTGCTCCTCTTGAGCGACGTCGTGGACCTCGAGCCCGGCCATCCGGCGTGAGCATCCCGTGCCTGAAGAGCGGCGGCTGGGCGCTGGCAGCGCCCAGGCTTGCTCGGCAGCCGTGTCAGTTGAGTCGGGACACGAGCTTGCGGTGCTCGAGGGCCGAGAGGTCGGTGGCCTGGACGAGGACCTGAATGCCGTCGAGTGCGTCGCGCAGAGCGGCGGAGGCCCGGACGTAGGCGGCTTCGTGCTCCGGGGCAGAGGCTTCCGGGAGCCAGGAGATCATCGCGACCTCGTTCATGCGCGCCCCGACGGCAGTGGCGAACGCCAGGTCGTAGACGATGATGCGGGGCTCGTCGGCGGGCAGCGACTGCAAGAGCTCGTCGTGGGTCAGGTTGCCCTGCGACTCGGGCACGACAGCGTCCAGCGTGCTGCTGAGCCGGTAGATCACCGTGTTGACGTCCCGTTTGCCTTTCAGCTCCTGGAAAGCGCTGATGCAGCTCCCGTCCACGGCGATCTCACTGCTCACAGGACACCTTTCGGCTGGGGTGGATGAGCGGCTCAACGAAACGCGTCCCCGCGAGGTTCTGTCCTGGGCCGAGCATGTCGGCACAGGACCACCTCTGCCACCTAACGCCGGCTGGGGGGGAGAACTGGGCCGAGGTGCCAGGAACCCTGGTCGCTGCACTTGGGCCCGCGTCTGACGCGGGCCCATAAAACCCGAGGGCTCGATCTGCCGGCCTGCACTGCGCGGCGCCACATCGGAGTGTCCAACGCCGTCATCGGGCGGGCCCGCAGCCATGATGAGCCATGACGTACAGCGGGTCGCAGTGGCGTGAGACGGCCATCCCCGGGTTGCACGTCCGGACGGGCGAAGGGACTGCCGGGGCACGGCTGTTGGGCTGGCCGGGGGTTCTGCCGCTGTCGGTGATCCGGTCCGTGGTGCTCGCAGAGCCGGTGCCACCGTCCCAGGCGTGTCGTCTGCCCACCCGGCGAGGGGATGCGGTGACAATGGCGGCCGACACCGGCACGACACCAGCGGGAGCGAGCGTGGCACAGGGAACCGTCAAGTGGTTCAACGCTGAGAAGGGTTTCGGCTTCATCGAGCAGGACTCCGGCCCCGACCTCTTCGTCCACTACTCCGAGATCCAGGCCACCGGCTACCGCAGCCTGGAGGATGGCCAGCGGGTCGAGTACGAGGTCAATCAGGGCCCGAAGGGCCCCCAGGCCACCATGGTCAGAGTCACCTGACGACCCGCGAGTCGCTGGCCCCGGCTTGCCTCAAAAGCGTCGTGATCCCGGAAAGTGCCTCACGGACGGACGGGACCTCGGCGTCCTCGTGCGCGTAGGTGTTGAGCATGTCGATCACGATGAGCGCCGTACGAGGCATGGGATCCGCCTCCTCTCGGCTTGTTTCCGCCCCGCTCCCTCCCAGTCGCACCAGCTCCAGGTCATCACTCAGGAGCAATCGAGCGAGACTCGGACAGGCCCGGCAAGCGACCGTGGGCGGAACCTGAGAAGCCGTCACCGCCGCCCGCCGTCGTGCGCGCGGCGTCCGACGACGGCCGCACGAGCGGCGGCCTGCCGAGCCGCCGGTCAGGCTTCATCGAGTCCCATGGCCTGTTCCAGACCGGCTTCGCACTCCTGCACGCCTCCCTCGTGTGCGGCGATGACCGCGTAGCGCCACGAGTGGCCGTCCGTCGGCGCGTCCGCGTAGAGCACAACCCCCTCACCGCGCGCCGGGTCGAAGGCGAGGCGGTGTCCACGCAGCCGGTCGAGAGCTTCTTCGAAGCCGAAGGACATCCGTGTCCGCCTCTTCGAGACCGCCCACGCCGGACGCGAAACACCGGACGCCGCCGTCAGCCGGTAGACCATCGTGTGGGGCGTGGTGGTTGCTGTACGGCGGACGTTGCTCTCGCTTGCGTACACGACGCCGGCCTTGCTGACGAGAGCGTCCACTCCGAACGGGCCGAGGTACCCCCCTTCGGCCAGGTGGCGGCCCAGCCGCATCCCCCACGCCTCCAGTTCGCGGGCCACGTGCGCACAGGACGGCGGCAAGGGGGACACGTAGCCCGTGAACGAGCCCTGCTCCGTACGCATCGCACCGCTGAACAGGGCGCGCGTCCCGGAAGCCGTGTTCTCCATCTGAATGCTCACCGATTCCGCCGCCGGCACGTACTCCTCCACCACCCACGTCCCGTCGGGGCCGCCGACGGACTCCAGCGCTAGGGCAACGCCTCGCGCGTCCTTCCGCGAAAGGAAGCGCAGACCGTGCCCCCCTGCGGAGCGGTCGGGTCTGACCACCACGCGCTCATGCTGCTGAAGCAGTCGGTTGACCACCTCCTCCAGCTCCGGGCGTCGGCACACCTCCCCCTGCGGCAAGCGCATGCCCACGCGCACGGCGGCCTGGCGAAAGCCCGCCTTCGTGTTCAGCAGCATCGTGATCGGCAGGGCGACCGCGGCGTCGTCGACCGTGTTGTAGGGGTGCACGGTGATTCCGAGTTGCCGTGCGAACGCGAGGGCGGACGCGTCCATGGCTGTGGGCAGCAGGGCCGCGCCAGGCCGGCCCGCGTGCACTCGTACCTCTCCCAAGAGCCCGGCCCGGACAACCGCTTCCGCGAGGGGGACGGAGCCCGCGGGCGGCACCTCGATGATCGCAGCCTGCTCACTGGGCACTCCCGTCAGGGCGCTCACATACCGGCGGAACTCCCTACTCAGCGGTGCAGGGCTCACAAGCACGTCTCCGGGCCGCAGCAGCCATGCCTCCCGTGGTGCCTGCATCGCCCACTGCGCCAGTACATGACCCTGTTGGAGATCCACCGCCAAGTCGGAAAGGAAGTTGGCGAAGACAGCCAATGGAGCTGAATCCGGCTCGTGCACCGCTGCCCTCTCGCTGGCCCTGCCGCCCTGTCCTACCGTGCACTGCCGTGCTCACGTCCGCATATGCCGGTCGATCAGTCGGCTGACGTGTTCGCGGCTACCCCGAGGCGGTCTCCGGCAGCCCCTCGTCCGGTCGGCGTGGGATGCGGGCAGATGCGGGTACGCGCACCATGACCTTGACGTCCCATCCGTCGATGAAGGGTTTCGCCATGCCTCGAGGTTCGAGCCCCAAGCGAGAACGCCAATACGAGCACATTAAGGAGTCCGGCGAGGAGCGCGGCATGTCCGAAGACCGTGCGAAGGAGATGGCCTCCCGCACGGTGAACAAGGAGCGTGCCCGGTCGGGAGAGAGCAAGACGGCCAGTCGTAGCTCCACGCAGGGCAGGTCCGCCTCGCAACGGGGTGGACAGAAGTCCGGCGGTGGAGGCGGTAGCTCATCCGGACGCACCAAGGACGAGCTCTACCAGGAGGCGAAGAAGCGCGGTGTCGAAGGCCGCTCGACCATGACCAAGCAGCAGCTCAAGAACGCCCTCGGCCACTGACCGCGCGGGGGCTCCAAGCATCCGGCCGAACAGTCCCCCTACGATTCGTGGCCGCCTGGGCCGTGCCCCAGCGGACGGCTCGCGCCATGGCCCACGGTGGTCGACGTCTGGACGGAAGACGACTTGGTGCAGTTCCGCACAACCGCGACGCCCGCCGTGCACAGTGCCCCGACCAGGTCTTAGCGGCCGTCACCCTGTCGAGCTTGCCCGACAGCTCACGTCTCCTCACCGCGGCCGACAGCACCCAGGAAGGGCCATGATGGGAGATCCCATGCCTCAGGAACCAGCCCGAGTCCCCGATCCGACGACCGCCCACCCCCGCCCTCCCTTTCCCGACCAAGAGCAGAAGCATCCTGGCTCCACGGAGCAGATGGAGCCACGACCGGACCATGGCGAGGACTCCTACCGAGGCCACGATGTCCTCCTCGGCCGGGCAGCGGTCGTCACCGGTGGCGACTCCGGGATCGGCAGGGCCGTCTGCCTGGCTTTCGCCCGGGAGGGCGCGGACGTGGTCTTCACCCACCTGCCCGAGGAGACGGACGAGGCAGCCGAGACAGCGCGTCTGGTTCGCGAGGCAGGCCGCAAGGCCGTACCGATCGTGTGTGACATCCGTGACGAGGACCAGTGCGCGGCCTTGATCGACCGTGCCGTTGACGAACTGGGGCACGTCGACATCCTCGTCAACAACGCCGCCTACCAGATGTCCCAGCCGGACGGGATCGAGGCGATCACCACCGAGCAGTTCGACCGGGTGATGAAGACCAACCTGTACGGAATGTTCTGGCTGACCCGAGGCGTCTTGGCCCACATGCCGCGGGGCGGCTGCGTCATCAACACCACCTCCGTCCAGGGGTACCAGCCGAGTCCGCACCTCCTCGACTACGCCATGACCAAGTCGGCGATCGTCTCCTTCACCCACGGGATGGCGCAGATGCTCGCCGAGCGCGGCATCCGCGTGAACGCCGTGGCACCTGGGCCGGTGTGGACGCCGCTGATCCCCGCGACGATGCCCGACGTCGAGGAGTTCGGCGAACAGTCCCCCATCGGTCGACCCGCCCAGCCCGTCGAGATGGCGCCCGCCTACGTGTTCTTGGCTTCGCCCCAGGCCAGCTACATCACCGGGGAGATCGTCAACGCCACCGGCGGCAAACCCCTGCCCTGACCCGATGCTCGGTGGCGCTTACGACGGCCGGGGAGAGCAGCACATGAGTGGGCGACTGCCGGCGGCCCGGGAGCGCGCCTCTCGAAGGCAGGGCAAGCTGTGCTTGGTGGGAAGGCGCTCCCGGCTCAGCAGCCCCACCACCTGCAAAGTCCCCAGAAAGGCGTGCCCGGTGGCGAAGCCTCTCACACCGCCCAGCAGCCGGGACTGCCCGACCACCGCTGATCCATTCCCCACCGCCCGCCGTTGGCTGCATTCCTTCCACGCTCGAAGCAGCTTTCGGCGTCGTGCCACTGCACCAAGGGTGCGCCCTCTCTGTCCGCATCTGCATCGCGCGCGTCGACGGCCCGTCATGCGATATGCGCTCAACGTCGACGTTCCAAATCCGCGCGAGGTCGTGGACGTGGGGCCTCGTTCGCGCAGTTGCGAAACCCAGGCAGGTCGCCGTCGGCGCCGCATTCGCGGGTGTTCTCCGCTGTCGGCTGGCCAGTCATCTGCAGAACATCGCAACCGGGCCGTCCGAGCATGCCGCGGATCAGGTGGAGGTTGCCGACGTGGACCGCAGCGGCCGTGGCCTGGTGGGACTGGCATAAGCCCTGCAGCACCGTGGACAGCAGCCGCTCGGCGCCGCCGAGCAGTAACGCGGCCTCCCTGATGCTGCTCACAGGCACGTCGCTCAAGACGGCCCGCCCGCTCCCCTCCGAGCCTCGCCACGGCCGCGGATGTCGAGGTGCACTTCCACGCGCCGACAGACATGGGTGTTCGCGTACGGGGTACCGGCGTCAGGACCACTGAGAACGGCTGCGTCCCAACGGCTGAGGAGCCCCGGCATGCTGATGGCCCACCCCGCAGTGCTGCGCACGCTCGTAGACGAGTACAAGGCCCTTGAGGCTCTGCACGCAGAACGCGGCGACGCCGAGCCGCGTGGGCGCATGGTCGATGTCGCCTGTGCTCTGTGCATATCCACCGGCACCGCCGACGTGGACGCGGCTCTGATCGCCGCGCGCCACCAGCTTCCAGGGGCTCAGGTGTATGACGACTCCCTCCTCGCCCCCCGTGGTGGTGCGGCGCGCCTGCGCGAGGCGGGCGATGGAGAAGTCACCGCCGGGCACGGCCTGGTGGAGCTGGGTGACGGTGATGCTGTCCGGGTCGGGCCCGGGGAGTACGAGGTGGTGTAGGGCTCGGGTGGGGAGCCGGGGTGTCCACTGGAGGGGTTCGGTGATGCCGTGCTCGTCGAGGAGCGCGTGCGCGGTGTGGGTGAGCAGGTCGGCTTCGGCGGGCA
>NZ_JBFAYB010000127.1:0-19617 GCF_040681075.1 Streptomyces sp. NPDC051907
GGCCATCATGGTCGTCAACCCCGCCGAACCGCCGCTCATCATGCGGGACACCGTGCACTGCCTCGTCGGCGACTGCTCGTCACGACCGGCCCCGCCTCCTTTTTCTCTGTTCCCGCACTTTTGCACGTCTCCGACGCGGGCTCAGACCGCGGCCAGCGCCGGGTAGTCGGTGTAGCCCTTGTCGTCGCCGCCGAAGTACGAGGACGTGTCCGGGGTGTTGTACGGGCCCGCGGACTTGAGCCGGGCCGGCAGGTCCGGGTTGGCCAGGAACAGCGCGCCGAAGGCCACGATGTCCGCGGTGCCGTCCTCGATCAGCTCCAGCGCCGCGTGGTCGGTCGGGCCCTCGGTCGCCGGGTTGAGGATCAGGGTTCCGCTGAACTGCTCGCGCAGGGCCTGCGTGACGTGGCGGAATTCGGGCGTCATCTCGACGATGTGCAGATAGCCGAGGCCCAGCGGCTCGAGCTGCTCGACCAGCGCCGGGTAGACCGCCTCGGTGTCGGTCTCGGCGATGTCGTTGTACTGGTTGCCGGGAGAGATCCGCAGCCCGGTGCGCTCCGGGCCGATGGCCGCGGCCACGGCCTGGGCGACCTCGACGGCGAAGCGGATGCGGTTCTCGACCGGGCCGCCCCACTCGTCGGTGCGCTGGTTGGTGTTGGGCGCGAGGAACTGGTGGATGAGGTAGCCGTTGGCGCCGTGCAGCTCGACGCCGTCGAATCCGGCCTCGACGGCGTTGCGGGCCGCCTCGGCGAACTCTCCGACGATGCCCTTGATCTCGTCGCCGCTCAGCTCGCGCGGGGCGAGGAAGTCCTTGGGCCCCTCGTGCGTGAAGAGCTGGCCGGCCGCCGCGACGGCGGAGGGCGCCACGCTGGTCTGGCCGTCGGGGAACAGGATCGGGTGCCCGATGCGCCCGGCGTGCATGATCTGGGCGAATATCCTCCCGCCCTTGGCGTGCACGGCGTCGGTGACCTTGCGCCAGGCGGCCACCTGCTCTGCGGTGTGCAGGCCGGGGGTGTCCGGGTAGCCCTGGCCGACGACGGAGGGCTGGATGCCCTCGGTGACGATCAGCCCGGCCGATGCTCGCTGTCCGTAGTACTCGACGGTGGACTCGGTGACGGTGAGGCCCTCGCCGTACGCACGGCTACGGGTCATCGGCGCCATGGCGATTCGGTTGGCGAGCTGCGTGCCGGACAGGTCGATCGGGTCGAATGCGGTGGTCATGGGAGCCCCTCAGAAAATATGTGGTCGGCCAAGCAATCGTGCCGGGGGCAACTGTAGCGCATTGATTGGCCGACCAAGGTAAAGTTTTCCGGAGACACTGTCCGTGAGACAGACGCAGCCGTTCCAAGGAGTTCCGATGAAGCCCGACACCGGGTCCGACCCCGCTTGTGGCACGCCGCTGCCGGGCGCGGCGCCTGACGGCGCGACGCTGCCCGGCGCGGTGCTCGACGGACCCGTCGGCCATGCGGTCGCCCGCGTCGCCCGGCTGCACCGCATGGCGGCGGGCAAGGTGCTCAAGTGCGCGGGCCTCTACCCCGGCCAGGAGTACGTGATGATGCGGCTATGGGACGCCGGGGCCGTACGCCAGTCGGAGCTCATCAAGGCGTTCGACCTCGACCCGTCGACCGTGACCAAGATGCTCCAGCGCCTGGAGCAGTCCGGGCACGTACGGCGCCGCCCGGACCCCGAGGACCGCCGCGCGGTCCTCGTCGAGGCCACGGACGACAGCTGCGCGCTGCTCGCGGAGGTGACGGCGGCCTGCGGCGAGCTGGAGGAGCACACCCTCGCCGGGCTCGACCCGGACGAGCGCCGTGAGCTGGTCCGGCTGCTCGCCAAGGTCGAGGAGAACCTCTGCAGACAGACGGCCGACTGCCCCGAGCAGGGCCGGGCGGACGGCGAGCCGGGTCACCCGGCGAGCACGTCCAGGGCCCGGTCCACGTCCGCCGCCGAGTTGTAGAGGTGGAAGGCGGCGCGCAGATTGCCCGCCCGCTCCGAGACCAGGACGCCCGCCCTGGCCAGGTCGGGGACCCGGTGGCCGAGCCCCGGAACCGCGACGATCGCGGACTCGCCGCCGTCCGTCGCCTGGTGGCCGAGCTCGGCCAGCCCCGCCTTGAACCGCCGGGCGAGGCCCGTGTCGTGCGCGTGCACCGCGTCCACGCCGATCTCCTCGAGCAGCGCCAGCGACTGCTGCGCGCCGTGGTACGCCAGGAACGCCGGGGGCTCGTCGAAGCGGCGCGCGGACCGGGCGAGCTCCTCGATCGGCCCGTACGTGGTGGCCCACAGGTCCTCGGCGGCGAAGGTGCCCGCGTGCATCGGCGGGAGGGCCTGCTGGGCCTCCTCCGTCAGGGTGAGGAAGGACGTGCCGCGCGGGCAGAGCAGGAACTTGAAGCCGCCGGTCACGGTGTAGTCCCAGTCGCCCGCGGACAGCGGCAGCCAGCCGGCGGACTGGCTGGCGTCCAGGAGCGTGCGCGCGCCGTGCGCGGCGGCCGCCGCGCGCAGCGCGGGCAGGTCGGCGATCCGCCCGTCGGCGGACTGCACGGACGAGAAGGCGACCAGCGCGGTCCCGGGGCGCACCGCGTCGGCGAGCCCCTCCAGCGGCGCGTAGCGCGGCTTGAGGTCGCCGCGCACGGTGAAGGGCGTGATGACGGAGGAGTACTCGCCCTCGGGGAAGAGCACTTCGGCGCCGGTCGGCAGGGACGCGGCGATCAGCCCGACGTGCACGGAGACGGAGCCGCCGGCCGCCACCCGCTCCTCGGGGACGCCGGCCAGCCGGGCGAAGGACTGCCGGGACGCGGTCACGGCCGAGAACTCGCCGGCGCCGCCCGGCCGGCCCGCCGCGAGCTCGTCGGCGAGCAGCTTGACGGCCTCGACGGCCCGGCGGGGCAGCAGCCCGCAGCTGGAGGTGTTCAGATAGGTCGCGTCCGGCGCGAACTCGGCGCCGCCCAGGTTCTCCATAAGATCACCCTGAGGCCCCCTCAACGCGGGGTCAATCGAGATTCGTTGAGGGGAGCCGCTCGCTTCGCTCAGGCAGGCGCTCCGGCCTGCGGAGTCTCGCAGGCGCCGTCGGCGTCGCAGACCTCAGCGCCGGCGCCCCCGACCGGGGTGGTCTCCCGGCCCTTCCAGGCCTGCTCCAGCGCCTGGGTGAAGAGCTCGGCAGGCTGGCCGCCGGAGACTCCGTAGCGGCGGTCGAGCACGAAGAAGGGCACCCCGTTCGCGCCCAGCTCGGCGGCCTCGCGCTCGTCGGCCCGTACGTCGTCGGCGTACGCGCTCTCGTCGGCGAGGACTGCCTGCGCCTCGTCCGCGTCCAGACCCGCCTCGACGGCGAGCGCAAGGAGGGCGCCGGCGTCGAAGACGGACCGCTCCTCGGCGAAGTTGGCCCGGTAGGCGAGGTCCAGCAGCTCGTTCTGGCGGCCTCGGGCCTTGGCCAGGTGGAGCAGCCGGTGGATGTCGAAGGTGCTGCCGTGGTCGCGGCCCTCGGTGCGGTAGTCGAGCCCTTCGGCGCGGGCGTTGGAGGCGACGTGCTCCTCCATGGCCTGGGCCTGTTCACGGGTGCGGCCGTACTTCAGCGCCAGCATGTCGACCACGGGGGCGACGTCGCCCTTGGCCCGGCTCGGGTCGAGCTCGAAGGAGCGGTGGACCACCTCGACGTCGTCGCGGTGGGCGAAGGCCGCGAGCCCCTTCTCGAAGCGCGCCTTCCCGATGTAGCACCAGGGACAGGCGATGTCGCTCCAGATCTCGACGCGCATGCTCATTCTCTCCAGGGTCGTACGGTCCATAGCGGCGGAGGCTGCCTCCGCCCGGATGACAACACGCTCGGAGACCGGCTCATTCCGCCGTGGCCGGCACTGTGAGGCGCAGCACCAGGTGGTCGCCCGCGCGGGGCTCGTCGGGGTCGGGGAGCCAGCCCTGGCGGGCGTAGAAGGACTGCGCGCGCTCGTTGTGCTCGAAGACCTGCAGGCGGACGGTGCGGATCCCGGCCCGCTGCCAGGAGGCGACGCACGCGGCGTGCAGGGCCGCGCCGATCCCGGTGCGCCAGCGCTCGGGGTCGACGTGGAGCTGAGTGAGGCTCGTCGCGCCGTCGTCCACGCGGCTGGCCGCGACCCCGGCGATGGCGCCGTCCCGCTCGGCGCAGATCACCGCCCCCCGCTCGACGGCGGCGGCCCAGCCGGCGCGGGTGCGGGCGTGCTCGGCGGGGCTGTCGAAGACCTCGTCCGGGATGCGGCCCCGGTAGTAGGTGGCACGGGCGGCCGCGTGGAGGACGGCTATGGCGTCCAGGTCGGCGGGGACGGCTGCTCTGATCGCGGTTCTGATCATGCTGGTGGTGACGCGGCGGACTGCCTCGCGGTTGCGTTCGAGGGGAGGCGGCGGGGCGAGACGCGCTCATCGCGCCGCAGCCCGGCGGCGGTACCGGCCCAGGCGTTCCGTACTCCCGCTTGAACGCCTGGGTCGCAGGCGAACTCCAAGGCAGAGAGCGCCCGTTGGGCTGCCGACCGGAAGGGATGTCAGCCGTCCGAAGTAGGCCGCCCGCCCTCAGGACCCGTCCCGCAGCCCCTTCGGCCAGCTCGGCCGGAACTCGATCTCGTCGAAGGTCACCACGCACCCCTCCCCCACCGGGGACTGCGCCATGAACCCGACCAGCGCCGCCCCCGCCCGCTCCTCGTCGCCGAGCGCGAAGATCCGTACGAAGGTCCAGTGCTCCCCGTCCGTCGACGCGTGGAAGGCGAACGCCTTGCCCGTGCGGCTGATCCTCAGCCACGCGCTGTCGCCGTCCACCACGAAGGAGTTGGCGTCGTCGGAGTGGCCGCGGGTGACGACCGTGCAGATCGTGGGCTTGTCCGGGGAGAGCTCCAGGCAGAGCTTGGCCCACTCCCGCTCGCCGACGTGCAGATAGAGCACGCCTGCGTCGAAGGCCGCGCCGAAGCCCACGGTGACCCGCGCGATGAGCTGGAAGTCGCCCTCGGGCGCGCCGAGCAGGCGCGGCGCGTCGGTGGCGGGGTCCAGGGCCTCGCCCGACGGCGGCACGAAGCGGTCCTGCCGGGCGCCCGCCCAGCCGGTCAGCGCCCCCTTCTCGTACGCCCAGTTGGCGTCGGGTCCGTACGCCCGTAGCAGGAAGGGCAGTTCGGGGAGATCGAATTCGCTCACGTCGCTCAGCTTGCTTCAGCGGCGAGTCGTCCGTCTACCCGGCGCGGCAGTCCGAGCGGGTTGTCGTCGCGCAGCTCGGGCGGGAGCAGGGCCTCGGGCGTGGTCTGGAAGGCGACCGGGCGCAGCCAGCGCTCGACGGCGGTGGCGCCGACGGAGGTGGCGGCGGACGTGGTCGCGGGGTAGGGGCCGCCGTGGTGCTGGGCGGGGGCGACGGCGACTCCGGTGGGCCAGCCGCCGACCAGCACCCGGCCCGCGAGCGGGGTCAGCTCGGCGAGCAGCTCCGCGCCCCGGCCCTCGCCCGCGGCCTCGGCGTCGGAGAGGTGGAGGGTGGCGGTGAGGTTGCCGGGGAGCCGGCCGAGCACGGCGGTGATCTCGGCGTCGGACGCGTACCGCGCGACGACGGTGACCGGGCCGAAGCACTCCTCGAGCAGCAGGTCGTGCGCGCCCTCGGCGGCCAGCAGACGGGCCGGCACGGACAGGAAGCCGGCGTTGACGGTGTGCTCGCCGCCCGCGCCGGGCGTGATCGGGGCCTGGACGCCCGGCAGCTCGGCCCGCTCCCGCACGCCCTCGACGAAGGCCGAGCGCATGCGGTGGTCGAGCATCACGCCGGGCTCGGTCTGGCTGACGGCCGCGGTCAGGGACTTCAGCAGCCGGTCGCCTTCGTCGCCCGCGGGGGCGAGGACGAGGCCGGGCTTGGTGCAGAACTGGCCTTCGCCCAGGGTCATGGAGCCCGCGAGCCCGGCTCCGAGCTGCTCGGCCCGCTCCGCCGCGGCGGCCTCGGTGACGACGACGGGGTTGAGGGAGCCGAGTTCGCCGTGGAAGGGGATGGGCACGGGCCGGGCGGCCGCGGCGTCGAAGAGCGCGCGCCCGCCGCGTACGGACCCGGTGAAGCCGGCGGCGGCGACCAGCGGGTGCCTGACCAGCTCGACGCCCGCGTCGAAGCCGTGGACGATCGTGACGACGTCCTCGGGCAGACCGACGGCGTGGGCGGCCCGGCGCAGCACGGAGGCGCAGAGCTCGGAGGCGGCGGGGTGGTTCGGGTGCGCCTTGACGACGACCGGGCAGCCCGCCGCGAGGGCGCTGGCGGTGTCGCCGCCGGGCACGGAGAAGGCGAGCGGGAAGTTGCTGGCCGCGTACACCGCGACGACGCCCAGCGGGATCTTGTAGCGGCGCAGGTCGGGCCACGGCGGGGTGCGGTCGGGGTCCGCGTGGTCGATGCGGACGTCGAGGTAGGCGCCCTCGTCGACGACGTCGGCGAAGGCGCGCAACTGGGCGGTGGTGCGGGCCAGTTCGCCGGTGAGCCGGACCGGTCCGAGCGCGGTCTCGGCGTCGGCGGCCTCGATGACGTGCTCGCCGGCCTCGTCGAGCAGATCGGCGGCGGTGCGCAGCAGCCTGGCGCGCAGACCGCGGTCGGCGAGCGCGGTGCGGGCGGCGTGCGCGGCACGGACGACCCGGTCGATCTCCTCCGGCGTGGACTCCACGGCAACCTGCTCCCGCGGGTTCCCGGTTCGGGGGTCGACACTCCAGACTGGTGCTGCTGCCACCGCGGCTTCCTCCCGGTCTTCTGTCACCCACGTAGAAGTCGTTCGGTATTCTGAACAGAGTTCCTGTCGGTGAATGTACGGGGACTCTATTTCCGGCGTTCTGCGCGGTCAAGACGCGGTCAAGAAGGGGCGAGGAGCAATGTCGACTGCCGATTCCGGTGGGGCACAGGTCAAGTCCGCGGTGCGTACGGTGGAGTTGCTCGAGTACTTCGCCGGGCGCCCCGGCATGCACTCCCTCGCCGCCGTCCAGGAGGCCGTCGGCTATCCCAAGTCCAGCCTCTACATGCTGCTGCGCACCCTGGTCGAGCTCGGCTGGGTGGAGACCGACGCGACGGGCACGCGGTACGGCATCGGCGTACGGGCGCTGCTGGTCGGCACGTCGTACATCGACGGCGACGAGGTCGTGGCCGCCGCCCGGCCCACCCTGGACCGGCTCTCCGACGACACCACCGAGACCATCCACCTCGCCCGCCTCGACGGCACCAACGTGGTCTACCTCGCCACCCGCCAGTCGCAGCACTATCTGCGGCCCTTCACCCGCGTCGGCCGCCGGCTGCCCGCCCACTCCACCGCGCTGGGCAAGGCGCTGCTCGCCACCCACAGCGACGAGCAGGTGCGCAAGATGCTGCCCGAGACGCTGGCCTCGCTCACCGAGCACACGATCACCGACCGCGAGCGGCTCGTCGAGGAGCTGCACCTGATCCGCGAGCAGGGCTACGCCGTGGACCGCGAGGAGAACACGCTGGGGCTGCGCTGCTTCGGCGTCGCCGTCCCCTACCGCACGCCGGCCCGCGACGCGATCAGCTGCTCGGTGCCGGTGGCCCGGCTCACCCCAGGCCACGAGCAGATGATCAAGGACGCGCTGTTCGACGCCCGCGACCGGCTCGCGCTGGCCACCCGGAGGCTCTGATGCAGGTGACGCTGCGGGAGGTCCAGCCCGGCGACCTGGACCATTACTTCGTCCACTTCCAGGACCCCGAGGCGCGGCGGATGGCGGCCTTCGGGCCGAAGGACCCCGTCGACCGGGCCCGCTTCGACGCGCACTGGGCCGGGATCATCGCCTCGGACGTCGCACGGACCGTGCTCGCCGACGGCGAGGTGGTGGGCCACGCGGTGGTGTACGGAGAGCCCGGCGAGCTCCAGGTGACGTACTGGATCGACCTCACCCACTGGGGCCGGGGCATCGCCACCGCCGCATTGCGCGCGATGACGGCGCTGGTGCCCGAGCGACCGCTCGGCGCCCGCGCGGCGGCGGACAACGCGGGCTCGATCCGGGTCCTGGAGAAGTGCGGGTTCGCCGTGGTCGGCACGGACCGGGGCTTCGCGGGCGCGCGCGGCGCGGAGGTCGACGAGGTCGTCCTCACGCTCACCGGCTGAGCGCGCGGGGGCGCGGGGGCGCGGTCGACGGTCCGAGCGCGCGGGGCCGTCTGAGCCCCCGCCGCCCGGGCGATCCCCGGTCGACGGCCGGAGCCCGCGCCGCCGCGCGGACGCTTCCCGACCGACGGTCCGGGCCCGCGCGAACGCCTGAGCCCCCGCCGTGCGGGCGAACCCCGGTCGACGGCCGGAGCCCGCGCCGTCGCCTCAACCCCCGCCGCCCGGACCCTCCCCGGCTGAGCAGCCGAACCCGCGCGACCTCCTGCCGCCCCCGCCGCCCGGACCCGCCCCGGCCGCCCGACCTCCGCCGCCCCTTCACTCCCCCGCCTCCGCCGCGCAGACCCTCCGAGGTCGAGCCTCCGCGCCATCCGTCTCCCCCTCGTGGCGGAGACGGATCATCGCGGCGCAGGAGGTGCGCGAAGACGCGCTCCGGGAGCGTGGACGGCATGACGCAGTCACCGCTCGTCCCCTCTCCCCACGGCCTCTCCCCCGCCCGTCCCTCCCGGCTGCGCGTGCTGATGCGGGCCTTCGCCGTCCTCTCCTGCATCCCGTACCTGGGGCTCAAGATCGCCTGGCTCTCCGGCAGCCGGATCGGCATCCCCGAGGGGAGCGTGCTGCTCGACGAGCCGGTGACGGTGGCCGTCGCCAATGCGGTCACGGTCCTGATGGACGGCGCGGTCATCGTGCTGGCGCTGCTGCTCACCCAGGACTGGGGCCGGCGCGTGCCCGCCTGGCTGCTGGCCGTCCCCATGTGGGCCGCGGGCGGGCTGCTCCTGCCGATCATGACGAGCTTCCCCGTGCAGGTGCTGGTCCAGTCCGTCGACGGGAACGGCGCCGAGCCCTCCGCCGACGACGCATTCCTGGACGCGTGGGTCTTCGGCGTCGTCTATAGCGGCTTCATCGTCCAGGGCCTGGCCCTCGGCACGCTCTTCGTCCTGTACGCCAGGGACCGGTGGGGGCATCTGTGGCAGGGCGGCCTGCGGGATCTGCCGGTCTCCGCGAGCGGGCGGCCGCTGAAGGTCCTCTCCACGCTCGCCGCCGTCCTCGTGCTCTTCCCCGTCGCGATGCACCTGCTCTGGGCGTTCGGCGCGACGACCGGTCTGCCCGACGGGCGGGTCGACAAGCGCGCAGCCGACTTCTACGTACTCCAGGGGATCGACGTCCTCTTCCTGGCCGCCGCCGTGGCCGGAGCGCTGCTGCTCGCCTTCCGCCGCCGCGGCGCCCTGCCGCTCAAGGCGCCGCTGGCCATGGCCTGGCTGGGCTCGGGCGCGGTGGGCTGCTGGGGCGCGTGGCTGCTCGTCGCCTCGCTGCTGCCGACGACCGAAAAGGGCGAGCGGGCAACCGAGTTGATGACCTTGACCTACGCTGTGAGCATGATCGTCGGACTGCTCCTCGTCGCCGGAACAGCCTCCCTCCTGCGGCGGCGCGGCGCGTGAAGAGAGCCTTCAGGGCGCTGTTCGGGGAGCCGGCCCAGCTGCGCTGGATCCATCTGATCCTGGGCGGCGCGCTGTTGATGCCGTACTGGCTCCTCGCCGGCGTCGTCCTCGCCCCGCTCATCGGCGGGGACGGCATGTTCTACGGCTCCCTCGCCCAGCAGTTCGGCGCCTACGCGGCGGCGCTGCCGATGGCCGCCGCCAGCGGGCTCCTGTCGCTGGCCCGGCCGACGTCCGTGGCGGTCGCGCGGGTGCTGTGCGGGGTGCCCGCGGAGCGCTACGCCGACGGCCCGGCCCACTCCTGGGCGGCGCGGCTGCGGAGCTCTGGCTGGTTCACGCTCCATGTGGGGCTTGGCGGACTGGTGAGCGGGGCGTCGCTGGCGCTGCCGCCGTTCGCGGTGACCACGATGCTGCTGCCGCTTCCGGCGGTACGGGACTGGGCTCGGCTGCCCGAGGGGCTCCAGCAGACCTGGGTCCTGGCGCTGGCGCCGTTCGCCGGGCTCGCCATGCTGCTGGCGCTGGCCGCGTGCGCGGCGGCGGCGGGGGCGCTGCTGGCCGGGCGGGCACCGGTGCTGCTGGGGCCGACGCCCGAGGACCGGCTGGCCGCGGCCGAGCGACGGGCCACCGAGCTCGCCGAGCGCAACCGGCTCGCCCGTGAGCTGCACGACTCGGTCGGCCATGCGCTGAGCGCCGTCACCTTGCAGGCCGGCGCGGCCCGCAAGGTGCTGCACAGCGATGTGGAGTTCGTCCGCGAGGCGCTGACCGCGATCGAGGAGACCGCCCGGCGCACGGTCGGCGAGCTGGACTCCGTGCTGGGCCTGCTGCGGCAGGACGCCGACTTGGCCGACCTGGCCGACGCGGCCGGCGCGTCGGCGACCGGGCCGGACCTCGCGGGTCTGGACGGGCTGCTGTCCCGCAGCGGGGTGAAGACGTCCCTCGCCGCCGAGGGCGATCTCGCGGCCGTCCCCCGGGCCGTCTCCCGGGAGGCGTACCGCATCGTCCAGGAGGGGCTGAGCAACGCCCTGCGTCACGCCGGGGCGTCCCCGGTGTCCTTGTGGATCGCCCTGCGCGGCGAGGAGTTGGAGATAACGATGGAGAACCCGCTGCCCTCGCGAGCCCCGGCGGTCCGCCCGGGAGGCGGCCGCGGGCTGCGCGGCGTCGCCGAGCGGGCGGCGCTGCTCGGCGGGCGCGCTCAGGCGGGCCCGGACGGCGCGGTGTGGCGGCTCTCGGCCCGGCTTCCGCTGGGGGGCCGTCGATGAGCGGGGTGCGGGTCGTCCTCGCCGACGACGAGCGGATGGTGCGCACGGCGCTGCGGGTCATCCTGGACGCCGAGCCGGACCTGGAGGTCGTCGGCGAGGCGGCGACGGGCGCGCAGGCCGTGTCCGTGGTGCGCGAGCTGCGCCCCGACGTGGTCCTGATGGACGTGCGGATGCCGGAGATCGACGGCATCCGGGCCACCGAGCAGATCCTGGGCTCGATGGAGGCGCCCCCGCGGATCGTGGTGGTGACGACGTTCGAGAACGACTCCTATGTGTACGAGGCGCTGCGCGCGGGCGCCGCGGGCTTTCTGCTGAAGCGGGCGAACCCCGAGGACCTCGTGCAGGCCGTCCGGCTGGTCGCCCGCAGCGACTCGCTCCTCTTCCCGGCCGCGGTCCGGTCGCTGGCCGCCGAGTACGGCGTCCGGGAGCCGGCCCCCGCGCCGCCGTGGGTCGCCCGGCTGACCGAGCGCGAGGCGGAGGTGCTGCGGCTGATCGCGACGGGCCTGACGAACGCCGAGATCGCCGCGCGGATGGGCGTGGGACCGGCCACGACGAAGACGCATGTGGCGGCGGTCCTGGCGAAGACGGGCGCGCGGGACCGCACACAGGCTGTGATCGCCGCGTACGAGTCGGGTTTCGTCGCCATGAGGACTTCCTGAGGAATTCCTGAGAAACCGCCCGCAGCGGAACGGCCACCGCGTCTGCCTCGTCTTTGTGAGCGGGATGAACAAGACGATCAGGCGCGCTTCGGTCTTCAGTCTCCTGCTGGTCCTGGCCCTGCTGGTGCGGGTGACCTGGGTGCAGGCGTACGAGGCCCAAGCTCTCGCAGACGACGACCACAACCGGCGGAAGATCATCGCGCAGTACGCGCAGCCGCTCGGCGACATCATCGTGGCCGGCTCGCCGGTCACGGGCTCGAAGAAGACGGAGGGCGGCGATCTCGCCTACAAGCGCACGTACACCGACGGCGCGCTCTACTCGGCCGTCACCGGGTACAGCTCGCAGGCGTACGGCGCCACCCAGATCGAGGGCATCTACTCCAAGGTCCTCGACGGCACCGACAACCGGCTGAAGAACGCTCTGGACGCGCTCACCGGGAAGCAGCAGGAGCCCGGCGACGTGCTCACCACCATCGACCCCGCGGTCCAGAAGGCCGGCTACGAGGCGCTCGGCGACATCAAGGGCGCGGCCGTCGCCATGGACCCGAAGACCGGGCGGATCCTGGGCATGGTCAGCACGCCCTCGTACGACCCCTCGAAGATCAGCGGGACGACGGACGAGGACGCCTGGAAGAAGCTGTTGGCCGACGAGGACAAGCCGCTGGTCAACCGGGCGCTGCGGCAGCCGCTGCCGCCGGGCTCGACGTTCAAGCTGGTGGTCGCGGCGGCGGCGCTGGAGGACGGGCGGTACGACTCGGTGGACGCCGAGACCGAGAGCCCCGACCCGTACACCCCGCCCGGCACGAGCAGGGTGCTCGTGAACGAGAACAAGTCCGCGCCCTGCGAGAACGCGAGTCTGCGCACCGCGCTCCAGTACTCCTGCAACAACGTCTTCGGCAAGCTCGCGGTCGACCTCGGCGAGGACAAGGTCAAGGCGATGGCGGAGAAGTTCGGCTTCAACGACGCCGAGCAGGACGTGCCGGTGCGGGCGACGAAGAGCGTCTACCCGTCCGGGATGGACAAGCCGTCGACGGCGTACAGCGGCATCGGCCAGTTCGACGTCACCGCGACCCCGATGCAGATGGCGATGGTCTCGTCGGCGATCGCCAACGACGGCGTGCTCGCCTCGCCGCACATGGTCTCCAAGGTCGTGGACGCCGACAGCGACACGCTCGACTCGTACGAGGACGGCGAGGGCGAGCGGATCGTCTCCTCGGCCACCGCCGAGCAGCTGCGCAGCGCGATGGTGACCGTGGTGGAGAAGGGCACCGGGTCGAACGCGAAGCTGGACGGGGCCGAGGTGGGCGGCAAGACGGGCACGGCGCAGCACGGCGAGAACAACAGCAAGACGCCGTACGCCTGGTTCACCTCGTACGCCGAGGACGAGGACACCGGCGAGCAGGTGGCCGTCGCCGTGATCGTCGAGGACTCGGGCGCCGCCCGCTCCGAGGTCAGCGGGAACGGGCTGGCCGCGCCGATCGCGCAGAAGATGATGAAGGCCGCCCTGAAGTGAGGCGGCCGGCCCTCCCGCGGGCGGGCGGCCTCGTCACACGCGGGAGCGGCCTCGTCACACGAGGGAGCGGTCCCGTCAGACGAGGGAGCGGCTCATGAAGAGCGCGGTCTCGCCCTCGGAGGCCGTTCCGGTGTAGAGGGACGTGTCCAGCCCGCAGAGCCGGAACCCCATCCGCCGATACGCCCGTACCGCCGGAACGTTGGCGCTGGACGTCTCCAGCCAGGCGGTACGGGCGGCGTGCTGCCGTCCGTGGGCGGCCAGGCGCCGCATCAGCTCGCCGCCGACGCCGCGGCCCCGGTAGTCGGGGACGACGGTGACCTGTCGTACGACGAGCCGCCGGTTCCAGGTCTCGACGTCGGCCGCGGCGTAGCCGACGACCGTGCCGTCGGCGTCGACGGCGACGACCTCGAACTCGGGGTCGTCCTCGTCCTCCTCCTCGGGGAACACCTTGACCAGCGGCGGATCGACGGGCGTCATCCGCAGGGCGAACCCGACGTCCCCGGCGGCGACTTCGTAGACGTGGTCCGTGGTGAAGGAGTCGTCGAGCGCGGCTATCGCCTGCTGCTCGTCGGGGCGGGGCGCGCGGAATCCGAGGTCGTCTCTCACCCCTCCGAGCCTAGATCACCGACTGTGGACGCCGAGTGGCTGCTCCATTTTCGGCTGCCGGTCAGTCCTTCACAGCCGCCCAGCGCTTGATCGTCGCGACGGCTTGGCCGCGCCGGCCGGCGGGCAGCGAGGCGAGGCTCGCCGTGTGGTTGGCCCCGGGCGCCACGAAGCGGTGGGAGTCGTGCCGGCTGGGGGTGAACTGCTCGGCGCTCCAGGGGTCGTTCTGGCCGTAGACGAACATCATCCGCTCGCCCCGGGTCCGCACCCAGCGGTCGACGTCGGCGATCGCGGTCGGGTCGTACGAGCCGCGCATGGCCGCGGGCAGCAGGGAGTTGGGCTGGTAGAGGTCCTGGTGGCGGCGGACGTCCCGCAGGTGCGCGAACGCCAGGTCGGCCCAGCCGAGCTGGGTCGCGGCCTGACGGTAGTAGGGGCCGGTCCCGTGCTCGCCGAGCGTCTGGTCCCGGTAGAGGCGCAGGCCGTGCGCCTTCGACCAGGTGTAGAGCGCGTCGTCGGAGGCGGCGCGCGCGTCGGGGACGCCAGTGCAGTCGGCGGCGTCCCCGCTCTGCCAGAAGTTCCACACCTGGTCCAGGACGGCGAACTCGTAGGCCCGGTCGGCTGTGCCGAGCGTCTGCTCGAAGCGGGCGCCGGTCGTGGCGGCGTCGTCGGCGAAGCGGGGCAGCAGGGCCGCGCGCCTCAGGAGCATCTCGCGCTGTACGGCGTTGAGCGCGGCCCGGCACCGGGCGGTGCCGACGGTGGCGAAGAACCGCTCGTAGCCGCTGTCGCCCCGGTGGTCCGCGTCGTTCGGCGCGACGAAGGCGACGACGGCGTCCAGGTCGTCGGGGTAGTACCGCTCGTGGTAGGTCGCGGTCATGCCGCCCTTGCTGACGCCGGTCCCCAGCCAGCGGCCCCTCTCGATGGAGCGCAGCGCCCGGGTCAGTCGGTGCTCGTCGCTCGCCTCCTGCCAGACGGTCAGCCTGGACCAGTCGTCGCGGGCCGCTCCCGTGGGGCGCGACTGGCCGAAGTAGCGGTGCTCGACGGAGACCTGGTTGGCGCCGAGGAGCCGGGTGAGCTGGGTGGGGCCGCTGTCCAGGACGTAGCCGCCGGTGTACAGGACGGTGGGCCCGTCGGCCACCTTGTGCCACAGGGTCAGCCGCTGGGCGAACGTGCCCTGGGCGGGGTCGGCGTGGTCGACGGGCTGGCGGTAGGAGAGCGTGTAGTAGGGGCTGCCCTCGCGCTCGGCGGCGGAGACGACCGTCATGCCGGGGATGCGCTCCAGCTGCTCGCGGACGTCCTGCGGGGCGGGCGCGGCCGTCGCGGGCGGGGAGCAGGCGAGCTGGGCGGCGGCGGTGAGCAGCCCCGCGCCGAGCAGCGCGGCGATCCTCCTGGTGCGCACTTCTGGGCCCCTTCGCAGCGAAAGCGACGGATGATCAGCGCCGCATCGTAGCGCCGTACCGCCCGGGAACAGTGCTTTGAGGCGGGTGTGGGCGTGGGCGTAGGTCGACTGCCCGATCCCGTACGGCCTCCTTAGTCGCCAGGCTGGTGCGCAGTCGAGAGCGGAGGCGGGTGACCCGGTGGGCTGGGCGGCGGGGGCGGTGCTGAGGGAACGCGGTGCGGGGCTGTATCTCTGCGCGGTGGTGGTGTCGGGCTTCGGCACCTCGGCGATGTGGCTGGCGGCGGGGATCTGGGTCAAGTCGCTGACGGGGTCGGACAGTCTGGCCGCGTTGACGACGTTCGCCCTGTGGGCGCCGATGCTGGCGGGACCGCTGCTGGGGACGGTCGCCGACCGGGTGCGCCGCAGGCCGCTGCTGATCTGGACGAACCTCGCGATGGCGGCGCTGCTGCTGCCGCTGGCGGCCGTCGACTCGGCGGCGCGGGTATGGATCGTGTTCGCCGTGCTGACGGTGTACGGCGTGGGCTCGGTGGTGCTGGACGCGGCCGAGGCGGGGCTGGCGCCCGCGGTCGTCGACGCCCGGCTGCTGGGGGACTTCAACGGCCTGCGGACGACGGCGAACGAGGGCATGAAGCTGGTCGCGCCGCTCGCGGGGGCGGTGCTGGTCGCCCGGTACGGCGGGGCGTCGGCAGCACTGCTGGACGCGGTGACGTTCGTGCTGGCCGCGGGGGTCTTCGCGCTGCTGCGGGTGCGGGAGGAGAAGCCGGTCCGCTGCGGCGGGGCGGGCTGGCGGAGCGACGCCGTCGAGGGCGCGCGGCGCCTATGGCGCTCGCCGGCGCTGCGGCCGCTGGTTCTGGGCGGCGCCGCGACGATGGCCCTGGCCGGGCTGAACGGCGCGCTGATCTTCGCGGTGGCCGACGAGGTCCTCGGCCGGTCGCCCGCCTTCGTGGGCGTGCTGTACGCGGCGCAGGGCGTCGGGTCCGTGCTCAGCGGGCTGCTGGCGGGGCCGCTGCTGCGCAGGCTGCCCGAGCGGACGTTCGCGGCCGGGGGCGTCGCCCTGTTCGCGATGGCCGCGGCGCTGCGCTCGCTGCCGTACGACGCGGTGGCGCTGGCGTGCAGCGCGGGCATCGGCCTGGGTCTGCCGTGCGTGCTGATCACAGCGCTGACGGCGGTGCAGCGGGACACCCCGGGCGCGGTCGTGGGCCGTACGGCGGCCACCGCGAACACGCTGATGTTCGTGCCGAACGCGGTGACGCTGGCGGTGGGCGCGGGACTGGTCGCGCTGGTCGACGTACGGCTGCCGCTGGCGGCGATCGGCGCGCTGGGCGTCGCGGCGGCGCTGGCGCTGGCGCGGGGCGGCGGGGGGCTCGGCGGGAGGGTGCGGGGGCGCCGGAGCTCGGCCGGGGATATGGAGAGGCGCCCGCCTCCCGCACGGCGTCGGCGGGGAGGTCGGCCGGACGCCCGTCCATCGCGCTCGCCACCGTGAGGTTCGGCGCCGGCGCCGCGCCGTGGCCGCGCTGCTCCGCGGACGGCTTCAGCAGGCCGGGGCCGCCGGCCCCGCCTTCACGGCGAGGTCCGCCAGGTACGCCCCGCGGGTAGCGGCGCGGAGGTCCTCAGCGGTCGTGGCCCAGGGGTCCGCCGTCGGCCTGGGCGCCGCCGTCCGTCAGCAGCGCTCTGCCGCGCTCGACGAGGACCGCGAGGGCCTTGACGTGGGCGGCGAGGGGCTCGCTCAGCGGCGGCCGCACCTCGCCGACGTCGAGCCCTTCGAGCCGTACGCCCGCCTTGACGAGCGAGACGGCGTATCCCCGGCCCATGGCGCGCAGCCGCGCCAGCGGCACGAAGAAGCCGTCGAGCAGCCTGGCGGCCGTCGTGTCGTCGCCGGCGGCCAGGGCGCGGTGGAAGGCGAGCGCGATGTCGGGGGCGAAGGCGAAGACCGCGGAGGAGTAGAGGGCGACGCCGATGCCGCGGTAGGCGAGCGCGGTGAGCTCGGCGGTGGGCAGCCCGTTGAAGTAGAGGAAGTCCTGGCCGGGCAGGTCGCGCCGGACCGCGCTGGCGATCCGCTGCATCAGGCCGAGGTCGCCGTGGCCGTCCTTCAGTCCGACGACGCCGTCGGTCTGGGCGAGTTCGACGACGGTCTCGGGCTCGAAGACGGCGTTGTCGCGCTGGTAGACGATCACGTCGAGGGAGGTGGCGGCGGCGAGCTCGCGGTAGTGGCGCAGCAGTCCGCCCTGGTCGGCGGCCACGAGGTAGGGGGGCATGGCGAGCAGCCCGTCCGCGCCTGCCTCCTCGGCGGCCTGGGCGTACTGGACGGCGAGCGCGGCGCCGTAGCCCGTTGCGGCGACCACGGGGACCTGGCCCGCGGTCTCCTCGACGGCCGCGGCGACGCAGGCGCGGAACTCCGCCAGGTTCAGCGCGTGGAACTCGCCGGTGCCGCAGCACGCGAAGACCGCGGCCGCGCCGGCGTCGACGCCGCGGCGCACATGCGCGCGGAAGACGTCGAGACCGAGGCCGCCGTCCGGCCCGAACGCGGTGACGGGGAAGAACAGCGGTCCTTGGGCCTGGGCGAGTCGGGCTGCGAGCGGGGCTGGGGTCACGGTCGCTCCCTGGGCCGATGCACCGAGCCCTCCGACTCCGTGCACAATTCTGATCGACGTACACGTTTATGAACGCCCTCACGCTATGGCGGCCGCCCAGCGCGGGTCAAGCCGGAAAATCGCGACTCAACGGCGAAGTCGCCCCGTCCGCGCCACACTTGGCGGTGCACGCCAGCGCTTCCCAGCGCGTCCATACATGCGAATACCGTCCACCGAGGAGATCCATCCATGCCCGCACCCCCCATCGTCCTGCTCACCGGCGCGGCCGGCGGCATCGGCACGCTGATGCGGGGGCTGCTGCCCGCGTACGGCTACGAGCTCCGCCTCTTCGACGCCACCCCCATAGAGGGCGTGTCCGACGCCGTCACCGCCGACCTCGCCGACACGGAGGCGCTGCGCGAGGCGGTGCAGGGCGTCGACGCGATCGTCCATCTCGCGGGCATCTCGCTGGAGGCCCCGTTCGAGAAGATCGTCCGCGCGAACATCGAGGGCCTGCACAACCTCTACGAGGCGGCCCGCGCGCAGGGCGTCCGCCGCGTCGTCTACGCCTCCAGCAACCACGCGGTCGGCTTCACCCCGCGCCCACGCGAGGGCGACCCGCTGATCCCCGTCGACACCCCCCGCCGCCCCGACACCTTCTACGGCCTGTCCAAGGCCTTCGGCGAGGACCTGGCCCAGCTCTACTGGGACCGGCACGGCGTCGAGACCGTCTCCGTGCGGATCGGCTCGTGCTTCATGGAGCCCACGTCGGTGCGGATGCTGTCGGTCTGGCTGAGCCCCGGCGACTGCGCGCGCCTGTTCCACGCCGCGCTCACCGCCGAGGACGTCGGCCACACCGTCGTCTACGGCTCCTCGGCCAACACCCGCCTGTGGTGGGACCTGTCGACCGCGCGCGCCCTCGGCTACGAGCCGCAGGACGACTCCGAGCAGTACGCCGACAAGCTCGTCGCCGAGCAGGGCGAGCTCGACCCGGACAACCCCGACCACGCGCATCTGGGCGGCCGCTTCTGCACCGACCCGCCCCAGTGGCCGTACTGACCGCCGTACGGCCCGCCGTCTGACCGCCGTCCGACCGCCGTCCGACCGCCGGGATATTCGTGTGCGGCCAGGACCGTCCGCCAGCCAGGATGGCCGCCATGGCGAAACCCTTCGGATTCTCTTTCGAGCAGCGCGGCGACGGCAGCGTCGTGATCACCCACCGCGGCCGCGCCGCGGGCGTCCTGCGCGGCTCGCGCGCGGCGAAGTTCCTGGCCGAGGTCGAGTCGGGGGACGCGCAGCTGGTCATGGCGCGCTGGACCGGCGCGTACAAGTTCGGCAACGAGCGCATGGCCAAGAACCACCCGCGCAACCGGTAGCCGGGGCTGACGAGCGCGTCGCACAAGCAGCCATTCGGGCTGTTCAAGCTGTCGTAGGGTCGTCGCACAGGCCGTCGTCGGGCCTGTCGCACGGGCTGGAGCAAGGGCCGCAACGGTAAGGGAACGGTAAAGCGACCTCGCTCGTTACCCCTGGCATGACAGCTATGACCCCCGGCTCGAACATCCCTCTCTCCACTGCCCGCGTGGCGGTGGACGTCGCCGCCCCGGTGCGGCTCGACGTATCGGGCCTGCTGCTCACCGCCGACGGCAAGGTGCGCTCCGACGACGACTTCATCTTCTACAACCAGCCGGCGGGCCCCGGCGTCAGCTACCGCTCCGGCGGCGGCAGCGCACCGGACGCCATCGTGGTCGACACCTCCGCGGTGCCGCCCGGCATCGAGAAGATCGTCGTCACGGCCAGCCCGGACGCGGCCGGCCAGACCTTCCAGGGCATCGAGCCGACCGCGACCATCCGCAGCGCCGACGACGGCAGCGCGCTCGCCACCTTCACCCCGCCGCAGCTCGGCGCCGAGACCGCGCTGGTCGTCGTCGAGATCTATCTGCGCAACGGCGCCTGGAAGGCCCGTGCGGTCGGCCAGGGGTATGCGAACGGCCTGGCGGGCATCGCCACGGACTTCGGCGTCTCCGTGGACGAGGAGCCCACCGCGCCCGCCGCGCCCGCCGCGCCCGCCATGCCCACCGCGGTCGCCCCCGCTCCGCCCGCCCCCGTGGCCGCCCCGGTCGACCCGCG